>JAAYID010000153.1 GCA_012744285.1 Alcaligenaceae bacterium | reverse complement strand
TCATCCATACCTTTTCAGTGCCGGTTTTTGCCCGACTGTCCAACAAAAAAGGGCCCCATTCGGGCCTGTGGCATTTGCTGGCTGAAGTCGAGGCCGTATTCGGGGTCTGGGCGTTTGTCCTGATCATCATCATGGTCATTTCGGCCGGGGCTCCCGAAGCCATCCGGTACGTCGACTCACGTAACTTTACCGAGCCGCTGTTCGTATTTGCCATCATGGTCATTGCGGCCAGCAAACCCATTCTCGACCTGGTCGGTCTGCTGGTGCGCGGCCTTGCGCGTGTGGTGCCCATCCGCACTGAAGTGGCGATGTTCTTTATTACGATGTCAATGGTGCCACTGGCCGGATCGTTCATCACGGAACCTGCCGCCATGACGCTGGCGGCATTGCTGCTGCGCGATGCCTATTTCCGGCGCTCCGAACAGGCAGGGTTCAAATACCTTACCATCGGCGTGCTGTTCGTCAACGTGTCCATTGGCGGCGTGCTGACCGCCTATGCGGCCCCTCCGGTACTCATGGTGGCTCAAACCTTCGGCTGGGATTCCGCCTACATGGCCACGCACTTCGGCTGGCGCGCGGTCGCTGCCGTCATCATCAATGCCGCCCTGTTGACCCTGATCGTACGCAAATATCTGGTCAGCAAAGCCATCGGTACGGGTACCGGCGTCAATGCCACCGACGAATCCGCCGACAAGCGTCCTGCGGCTCCCCCGCTGGTCATGGCCATCCACCTGGGTTTCCTGGTTGCCGTCGTGCTGACCGCGCATCATCCGGCCATGTTCATGGGCCTGCTCATGATGTTCATTGGTTACGCCGAGGCCTACAAAAAGTTCCAGAACCCCCTGCTGATCAAAGAAGGGCTGCTGGTCGGTTTCTTCCTGGCCGGGCTGGTTGTTCTGGGCGGCATGCAGAAATGGTGGTTGCAAGACCTGCTGGGCGGGCTTTCTCCAACCGTTCTGTTCTGGGGGGCTACCGCCCTTACCGCCCTGACCGATAATGCCGCCCTGACCTACCTGGGTTCACTGGTTGAAGGCACCAGTGATCTGTGGCGCTACATGCTGGTTGCCGGGGCCGTCACGGGCGGCGGGCTTACCGTCATTGCCAACGCCCCCAACCCGGCGGGTTTCGCCATCCTGAAAGGCACGTTCCCCGATGGTGCCATCTCGCCGCTCAAGCTGCTGATCTCTGCAGCGGTGCCCACCGCGGTCGCCGCGTTCTTCTTCCTGCTGCCCAACACCTTCAGCTAAAGGTGCTTCGGCACTTGGGCAACACGGAGGCAACGTCGTCAGGGTTAAAAAAACACTCTGAAAAAGCACTTCAGCCCGCTACCGTACCCAACAAAAGAGCCCTGCCGGTTGTGAAACCGGCAGGGCTCTTTTTTACAAACGGCTTTGACGTTAATAACCGGGAAGCCAGTAAAGTTACTGGCCTGCGTTGTTTTTTACGCGACGCTGACCCGTATCGCTTTCACGGCGCAACATGCGCACCAGCCACACCAGCAGCGTCAGCGAGCACACCACACCAACAACGAACAATGCAATAACAATCAGTTCACCGGTAGTCATGATGTGCCCCTTAAGCCTGTATAAACCCGTAATTACTGGTTGGCGCCGAATTTCTCACGCAGCTCTTTGCCATAGCGGCTGGTCTGCTCGATGGCAGCCCAGGCCGAATCATTCGCCTGCTTGACGAATGCAGCACCATCAGCCACCGGCACCATTTCAATGCCGAACTCTTTCTGACGCTTTTCTTCTGCAGCCGCCAGTTCGTGATCTTTGGCGTAGTTGGCCTCAATTTTAGCCATTTGTGCCTTCAGAAACTCACGCTGCTTGTCGTCCAGTTTCTTTTCCCAGGTGTCCTGGTTCATGAACAGGCTGACTTCAACGTTGTAGAAACCGGGCTCAACGCGATACTTGGTCTTTTCTTGCCAGCCAAGGTCGAAAATACCGACGCTGGGCCAGCCATAACCGTCAACCACACCACGCTCAAGGGCGGTGAACACTTCACCCGGGGGAACCTGCAACGGTGTTGCGCCCAGCGACTGGAAGAAAGCACGGTACACCGGCACGCTGCGCAGCTTCATGCCCGAGAACGAATTGCCTTCAGGCTTTTTGTTGGCATATACGTGGTATTTCAGACCATCTGTCGTACGACCCAGCCAGACCATGTTGGCCTTTTCACGGTGGATCTTGTCCATCAGTTCGTAGCCGCCATTTTTGCGCAGCTCGGCCATTGGCGTATTGGTAACCGTCAGAGTCAGGCCTTCAGGCACCAGATTGGCATGAAACACGGCTGTCGTGTTGGCAATGTCGACCACACCGGAACGCAATGCACTGCCCACTTCGAACGGAGGCATCGCTTCGGGGCCACCCACGAACTGGATCTGTACCAGCCCTTTGCCCTCTTCGTTCACCGCCTTCATGAACTCGTTGAACTGACGGAAAAAGAAGGCGTCCTGGTTAAAGACGCTGACTGCTTTCAGAGTGACCTCTGCCGCCTGGACGGCCGACATCGCAGCCAGACCCAGGAAAGTCCCGACAACAATTTTTTTCAATTGCATTTTCATGGTTGAATCTCCTTTGGTTACATCATGAGCCGCGGCAAACCAATAGCCAGCCAGGGCAAAAACAGGATCAAGGCGATGACAAGCACCTCGATCACAATGAACGGAAACACCGACGCGTAGATTTGCGTCAGGCGGATCTGGGGCGGCGCCACACTTTGCATGACCATGCACAACAGGCCGAACGGCGGGGTCAGCAGACCCAGCTCCATGGCAACCAGCAACATCACACCCAGCCAGACAGGGTCAATACCGGCGGCATTGGCCAGCGGCATGAAAAACGGCAGCGTGATCATCATCATGCTGACCTGGTCAATCACGCAACCCAGCACCAGCAGAATCAGCAGCATGCCGATGATGAGCCAGAGTGGCGACAGGTCGTAGGCAGTAATGATGCCCAGCAACCCGGACGTTGCACCCGAAAAGCTCAGTAACTGCGAGAACGTGGTCGACGCGATCAGGACAAACAGAATAATGACCGAAATACGGGCTGTTTCAATCAGCGACTTGTAAAAGCTCTGAAGCGTGAAAGCGCCATAGCACATGGTCGCAATCGTTGCGGCCACCGCACCAATCGCCGCCGATTCGGTGGGCGATGCCCAGCCGGCCAGCATGCTGCCCACCACCGCCACAAAAATACCCAGCAGGGGCACGACATCGCGGAAAAACGGCTTCCACTTTTCCCAACCATACACACGCTGGGAGGGATCATCAGCCGGTGCCATTTCGGGGCTGATCTTGCAGCGAACAACCACATAACCCAGGAACAGCAACGCCATCAGCAAGCCAGGGATAATGCCCCCGATCAGCAGCTTGGAGATGGAAATGCCGGCCAGACTGCCCAGCATGACGGCCAGGGCCGACGGCGGAATCAGCATGGCGATACCACCCACAGCCATGATCGGACCCATGGCAATATTCGGATGGTAGCCGCGACGCATCATTTCGGGCAGCAATGTACCGCCCATCATGGCCGTATTGGCGATAGTCGAACCGGACAGGGTGGCAAATACCGTTCCACCCACCACCGACACCACCGACAAACGACCCGGAACACTAGCGATCAGTCGTTCAATGGCATTGATGGCCCGATAGGCCAGCCCCGTATGGAACAACACCTCGCCCATCAGGATGAACAGCGGAATGGGCGTCAGTGAAAAACTGCTGACCGATTGAATCGAGTTACGAACCAGCTGGCTGATACCCGCTTCGCCACCCATGAAAATCCAGGCACCCAAAAGGTTGACGCCCAAAAACGCAAATGCCACCGGCACGCCGATCAGCATCAGGACAAACAACGTACCCAGCAACAGGGTTAGTGCAGATTGCCAATCCATTACGCCCCCTTGACCGGTACGAAGATGCCAACAAACTGGCGGGTGAACTCGATGACGAGCAATGCAAAACAGAACAGCATGGGCAGACCCAGCCACCATTCAGGGAACATCAGGACCTTGAACACGATCCCCCCCTGGGCTTTTGCATCCATCAGGCTGGTGTAGCTGTACCAGGCCAACACGGCAGAAATCAGCAAACAAACTGTATACGAAATAAAACTGACGACAAACTTGGCAACGCCCGTGAAATTTCGCACAATGACATCAACGCGGATATGGTCATTGGTGAAGACCAGCCACGGCGCAGCACAGAAGGCCGCCAGCATCATCATGTACTCGGTAACTTCTACCGCCCAGCCAATTGACGAATTACCCAGGTTACGCAGCAGAACATCGGTACAAACCAGTAGCGCCATGGCCAAAAAAAGCAGCGCCGCGAACGCGCCCGTGCCGTTGAGCAGGCCTTTGTAAGCCCTTGCCAACCCAGAAGCCGGTACGGGCTCTGGCGGCGTTTCGTATGCGTGTTGCATCCCCACATCCTTTGATAGAACAAGATGCGAAATTTTAACCTTAAACCAATTGGCAAATAACATTCAGCACACTTAACGTGTCGCCAATTTCGCTCAAAGTTACCAAGAGTTACCCTTTTCTGCATGCATCTTACGAATCATTGCATTGAAGAATTTGACGGCAAAATCATCCTCCCGGATCAACATTGCTGTCAGATCGGCACATTTTTGACGAATTTCGTCTGACAAGACGACATCTTCATCCCCCATGGCGGCCGATTGGGCCTGAATTTCAGCCGCACGCTGGACCGTCCACAGAAGGAAGAACGCCTTTTCGATACTGCTTTCACCCACCGCAACACCATGGTTGCGCAAGACCAGAATATGTTTGCTGCCCAGGCTGGCCAGCATGCGGGTTTTTTCATCGGCAAACAGCGTGATGCCTTCGAACGCGTGGTAGGCCACACGACCAAACAGCTGCGCACCGTAGAAATTGTTGTGATCAAACCCGGCCTGCTTCTGGGCAACAGCTGAAACAGGGGTCGTATGCGTGTGAATCAGGCAATGGATATCATCGCGCGCACCATGAACCGCGCTGTGCAGGGCAAACCCTGCAGGGTTGGCGTCGTACTCGGAAGGGTCAAGCTTGTTGCCGTCGAGGTCCACTTTCAACAAGTTGGCCGGAGTCACCTCGCTGTAATTCAAACCAAACGGATTCACCAGATAATGGTGTGCCGGCCCAGGCAGGCGGGCTGAAATATGGTTGAAAATAGTTTCGGTCCAGCCAAAAAAATCAACCAGGCGATAGCAATACGCCAGCTGTTCGCGCAAGGCCCATTCGGCATCACTGCAGTTGGTGGGGCGGATGACAACATCAGACATAACAAGGCTCCAGAGTGGGCCGGCGTTGCGCTTTCGCCGGGGAACACGGCATGGCGGCGTCAACCGTCATGCCAGCGCAAATTGGACAGGCCGGGCAGCACTGGCACGGCCTGGAAAGAAACTGCCAGAACGTTAGCGGGACGCAGCGACGGCCTGCCCGCGAAACCGTGCCAGCGCCAGGACATCTTGCGTGACCGGCATGGCCATATCCATACGTTGTGCCAGTTCAAGGACCGCATCACCAATGGCGACGAGCTCGAGCGGCAGACCTTTTTCATAATCTTGCAGCATGGATGTTTTAACAGGCCCCATACCGGCGGCCAACTCAATAAAGGTATGCGGATCAAAATTGACACGCGCACCATAGGCGGCCGCAACCGCCAGGCCCTCATGCAGCATCTTGACCACAATGCGTTTCAGATCCGGCAATGAATACAGCTGCTCAAGTGTTGCCCCGGTGACAACAGACAACGGGTTGGAGGTCAGATTGGCCAAAATCTTGGTCCAGAGCGTATCGCGAATGCGATCAACGCCACGTGCTTCAATTCCAGCCGCTTCGACCAGCGCACGCAGACGCTCGAGACGAGGTGTCATTTGGCCCGAGGGCTCACCAAACACAATCAGGTGCGGGTTGTTTGACTTGACCACCCCCGGTGCCAGCGACTGCGCGGTAATGAACACCACACAGCCAATGACCTGTGCGAGCGGCAAGGCCTGCGTCAGCGCACCATCCGGATCGACGGCATTGACGACCTGCCCGGAAAAACGGCTGCCTTCGGCATGAAAGTACCACCAGGGCACGCCATTGACCATCGGCACGACCACCGTTTGTTCACCGATCAACGGCACCAGTGACGGCAAAATGGATGGCAGCGACTGCGCTTTGGTGCACACAAAGACAATGTCCTGCACACCAAAGTCCGTAGCACTGGCGCTGGCACTCACGGCAACCTGATGTTCACCTTCAAGATCCGTCAGACAAATGCCGTTCTGGCGCAGTGCGGCCAGCGTATCGCCGCGCGCCAGAACATTGACGGGCTGACCGCCGGCTTGAAGACGCGCCGCGACGGTACAGCCGATCGCTCCGGCACCGGCCACACACACACGCAAGGGCCCGCTGGATGTCATTTCTTTCCCCAATAATTGATTCAACTTCAAAAGTTTACTCTTGAAGCATTTTGTGGAAACCTAGGGATTTCGCTTAAAATTCCAGCTTTAGGCGAACATTTTGATCGCACTTCCCGACGTTTTTTTTACCAGCCTTGAAACTAACGGCTGGGCCATGTCCGATGGGGTCATCCCGCACGACTGGCGTTTGTCCTTGCGGGGGGCCAGCCAGACACTCTGGGAAGCCGGCCAGTTTCACGATGCCACCATCGGGAAACACGCCAGCCGGCAAAACAACCCGAAAATTCGCGGCGACAGCATCTGCTGGGTCGATTTCAACACTTCCCCCTTCAACACCCATCCCTTCACCGGCTTTCTGGCCGAACTTCGCCAAACCCTGAACCAGCAGTCCTACCTTGGCCTGCGCAGCGAAGAATTCCACCTGGCACGCTACGACAGCGGCTATGGCTACAGCCGGCACCTTGACCAGCACCGCAACAGCCCCCACCGGAAAATCTCGGCCGTGCTTTATCTGAACGATGACTGGAATGACGACGACGGCGGCGAGCTGTGCTTGTATGAAACGACTCCCGACGCAAAGGCACAGCACGTCGATACCCCCCAAGCGATGCTGGAAACTCAGGCACAAACCATCCAAACAGGCACCCCGCTGGAGCGCGTCACAAAACTGTTACCCCTGCCCGGCCGGCTGGTAGTGTTCAGAAGCGACACCATCTGGCACGAAGTGCTACCGACACGACGCACACGCTGGAGCCTGACCGGCTGGTTTCGTAACGACGACGTCTTTTAAAGCGCCAGCGTTGATCGCAGACCACGCCGTCAAACCGAACAGACCGCCTCGGCGCCCGAGCCCGCTACACCCGCGTTGTCTTTGGCAAATGCCACTTCCATATCGCGGGGCAGCGTCACGCCATTTTTAACGGCCAGGACCTCGGCCATGATGCTGACGGCGATTTCGGGCGGGGTCTTGCTGCCAATGTAAATACCAATAGGCCCCCGCAGACGCTTGAGCGATTCAGGTGTTTGATCAAAGTGTTCGATCATGCGTTGGTGACGGGCCTGGTTATTGCTGCGCGAACCAATGGCCCCCACGTAAAACGCCTCGGTTTCAAGCGCCTCAAGCAATGCCAGATCGTCAAGTTTGGGGTCGTGCGTCAAGGCAATAATGCAGGAACGACGGTCGGCCTTGAACGCCAGCACCACGTCATCGGGCATCTCGGACACCACCGTCACTCCGGGTACCGACCAGCTGCCACGATATTCTTCGCGCGGATCGCACACGGTGACCGCAAAACCGTTGAACAACGCCATGGTGGCCAGATATTCAGCCAGTTGCCCGGCACCGATCAGCAGCATGCGATATTCGGGGCCGAAGGTATTGACCAGTTCGGTGTCGGTGACGACCAGAGCTTCAGGCTGCCCGGCAGGCAGCAAGGTAACCTGGCCATCCGCCAGGCTGACACGCCGGTGCATCAGCCGGCCGGACTGCAAGTCAGCAATCAAGGCCGCCAGGGCGTCGGGCTCGGGGTCAAACTCAAGCAGCAGCTCCAGCGTGCCACCACAGGGCAAACCAAACCGATGGGCCTCGTCCGCCTTGATTCCGTATTTCAGAAAACGCGGCGCGCCTTGCGGCATGTCTTCGTTTTGCGGGGCGCCGGAATAGGCCTTGGTGAAACGGTAGATCAGGTCATCTTCAATGCACCCGCCCGACACCGAACCCACGACGGCACCATCTTCACACAACGCCATGGTTGAGCCAACAGGCCGGGGCGATGACCCCCAGGTACGTACCACTGTGGCCAGCAGGGCCCGCTTGCCCGCGCGACGCCAGTCGTGCAGGGCGCGTAAAACTACGAGATCAAGATTTTCCATAACCAGAATTCCGTTGGACAGATAGTGTGACCCCATCAGACCCACCGCATGGAACCCATACGACGGCGCTTCATGCGTATTATGGCCATTTTTCAGACGGAAGCGGCAGTTCAAGTTGTCAGGACAGCAACCCGGATCACTTATACACGAAGGCCATCCACCCAAAAACCGTAACAATCGCCCTGGCGCGGTACGTTAAAATTGATCTTTTGTGCAGCCCTGCTGCCCGGCCCCTTATTTCCCAGGATGTCACTATGCAATTCGATCAGTCAGGCGTTCACGCCCTTATGGAAATCACCGCACGACCCGAGCTGGTCTTTGTTCGTGGTCAGGGCTCCTGGCTTGAAGACCATAACGGCAAACGCTACCTCGATATTCTGCAAGGCTGGGCGGTCAATTGCCTGGGCCACTGCCCGCCGTCGGTCGTCGCTGCACTGAACAAACAAGCCTCGACGCTCATCAACCCTTCACCTGCGTTTTATAACCAGCCCTCCATGGACCTGGCCAAGCGCATCACCGGGGCCTCATGTTTTGATCGCGTGTTCTTTGCCAACAGCGGTGCCGAAGCCAATGAAGGTGCCATCAAGCTGGCCCGCAAATGGGGCCAGCTCAATCGCAACGGTGCCTACAAAATCATCACGTTCAATCATGGTTTCCACGGCCGCACGCTGGCGACCATGTCGGCGTCAGGCAAACCCGGCTGGGACACTCTGTTCGCCCCCCAGGTCGACGGTTTCCCCAAAGCCGAACTGAACGATATTGAATCGGTACGCGCCCTGATCGACGACAAAACCGTTGCCGTCATGCTCGAACCTGTGCAGGGTGAGGCCGGCGTCATTCCTGCCACCGTTGAATTCATGCAAGCACTGCGCGCGCTAACCCGCGAACACGGCATGCTGCTGATTGTCGACGAGGTGCAGACCGGCATGGGTCGCACCGGCAAGCTGTTTGCCTACCAGCATTCAAACATCGAGCCCGACATCATGACACTGGCCAAAGGCATTGGCAGCGGTGTGCCGCTGGCCGCGCTGTGCGCACGCGAAGCCGTGTCCTGTTTCGAGCACGGTGACCAGGGCGGCACCTACAACGGCAACCCGCTTATGGCGGCCGCCGGCATTGCCGTCTTTGACGAAGTCAGCAACCCGGACTTCATGGCGGCGGCCAACGCCCGTGCCCAACAACTGTCGGAAGGCCTGCTGGCGTTGTCGGCCAAGTGGGGCATGGACGGCGAGCGCGGTGTCGGCTTGCTGCGCGCCCTGAAGCTGGGCAAACCCGACGGCGGGGCCATCGTCGCCGCCGCCCGTGACCGCGCCCCCGAAGGCCTGCTGCTCAATGCCCCCCGCCCCGACCTGCTGCGCTTCATGCCGGCCCTGAATATCTCTGCCGAAGAAATCGACCTGCTGCTGATGTGGCTGGACGAGATCGTAGGCCAGGTCCGCGGTTAACAAGAAGGCCGCGTTACGTTAAAAAGGCAGCGCCAGAACGCTGCCTTTTTTGCATCAAGAGCGAAAATGGATCAGCCCTTTTTGGCCACCTGCCGCCAATGGTGCAACAGCGGTTCGGTGTAGCCATTGGGCTGCTCAAGCCCCTTGAACACCAGGTCGCAGGCGGCCTTGAACGCGACCGAGGTGTCAAAATGACCAGCCATCGGTTTGTACAGCGGGTCACCCTGGTTCTGGCCGTCAACCACCGCCGCCATACGTTTCAGGGTTTCCATGACCTGATCTTTTGTCACCACCCCGTGGCGCAGCCAGTTGGCAATATGCTGGCTGGAAATGCGCAGGGTGGCACGGTCTTCCATCAGGCCCACATTGTGAATGTCGGGCACTTTTGAACACCCCACGCCCTGGTCAACCCAGCGCACCACATACCCCAGAATGCCCTGGGCGTTGTTGTCGAGCTCCTGCTGCTTTTCGGCGTCGGACCAGTTCGGACTGGAGGCCACCGGTACCGTCAGGATTTTGTCGAGCAGGGCTTCGGTTTTGCCTTCCATGCCGCGCTGGATGTCCTGAACGTCCACCTGGTGGTAATGCAGGGCATGCAAGGTTGCCGCCGTGGGTGACGGCACCCAGGCCGTATTGCCGCCGGCCTTGAGCTGGCCGATTTTCTGCGCCAGCATGTCGGCCATCAGGTCGGGCATGGCCCACATACCTTTACCGATCTGGGCGCGCCCCCGCAAGCCACAGGCCAAACCAACCTGCACGTTGTTGCGCTCGTAGGCGTCGATCCAGTCGGTGCGTTTCATGTCGCCCTTGCGAATCATCGGGCCGGCTTCCATGGCGGTATGCATTTCATCGCCGGTGCGGTCAAGAAAACCGGTATTGATGAACGCCACGCGCTCGGTCGCCTGGGCAATGCACGCTTTCAGATTCACGCTGGTACGACGCTCTTCATCCATGATCCCCATTTTCAAGGTGTTGGGGGCCATCCCCAGCAGCTGTTCGACGCGGGCAAACAACGTGCCGGTAAAGGCGACTTCGGCCGGGCCATGCATTTTGGGTTTGACGATATACACCGAACCCTTGCGAGAATTGGCCTTGCGCTGCAGGTCGCGCAGGGCGATCAACGACGTCACCACGGCATCCATGATGCCCTCGGGCACTTCATTGCCGTCTTTATCAAGGATGGCCGGGTTGGTCATCAAGTGGCCGACATTGCGCACCAGCATCATTGAGCGTCCGCCCAGCGTCTGGGTGTTGCCCGCCAGATCGATGTATTCGCGATCAGGATTCAAGGTACGGGCAAATGTTTTGCCGCCCTTGGACACGTCTTCAGACAGCGTGCCCGTCATGAGCCCAAGCCAGTTGCGGTACGCCAGCACCTTGTCTTCGGCATCAACCGTGGCGACGGAATCTTCGCAGTCCATGATGGTGGTCAGGGCCGCTTCCATGAGAATGTCTTTGACGCCTGCGCGATCTTGCGCCCCGATGGGGTGGGAGGCGTCAATTTGCAATTCGAAATGCAGCCCGTTGTGGCGGAACACCAGAGCTTCGGGTGCGGCGGGGTTGCCGCGATACCCCAGCAAAGCCGCCGGGTTCTTCAAACCCGTTATCTGGCCACCCGCCAGTTCGACCTGCAGTGCACCGTGCGCAATACAGTACGCCACCGCATCGGCATGTGACCCCTGTGCCAACGGCACAGTGTCATCCAGAAACCGCCGCCCGAACTGGATGACCTTGTTGCCCCGCACCGGGTTGTAGCCCCCTGCCCGGGTTGCGCCATCGTCTTCGGAAATGACATCGGTACCGTACAAGGCGTCATACAAACTGCCCCAACGCGCATTGGCCGCGTTCAGGGCGTAGCGGGCATTGGTGATCGGCACAACCAGCTGCGGCCCTGCCTGGTCGGAAAACTCAACATCAATGTTCTGCGTATTCACATGCACCGTATCGGGCGCCTGTTGAAGGTAGCCGATGTTCTGCAGAAACGCCTTGTAGGCCGCCATATCGCGAATCGGGCCCGGGTTGGCCCGGTGCCAGGCATCCATTTCGGCTTGCAAGCGGTCACGTTCGGCCAGCAGGGCTTTGTTTTCAGGGGCAAGATCATGAACAATGGCGTCAAAACCCGCCCAGAATGCCGCCGGATCAATACCGCTGCCGGGCAGCGCTTCGTTTTCAATGAAGTCATGCAGCAAGGTATCGACCTGAAGCTGACCGGCTGTTTTTCGTTGTGTCATGACGCCCCCTGAATCTGGCATTGGCAGAATGGCCAGTAAAGTTTTTGGAATACGATCAACGTATAGTATGGCGTGTTGCCTGCACAGGCTCAATACGTTGCCGGTTAAATCATCTTGAACAAATAGTTACTGAATCAGCAGAAAATTGCCACTATTTGTTCGCCATACAGTGCTACTTACCTTGTGTTAACGCCTGACCCTAATTCACAAGGTGTCATGACTTTTGACGCCCTCCCCTGCATTATCAGGGACTCCTGCAGCACTCAATCCCGCAAAACAAACTGAACCAAACGCCAGCCAAAGCGCATATCTCTTAGGCGACGTAAGGGAAACTACCTATAAATCATAAATCATTAATGATTTATGATTTATAGGTAGTTTCCCTTACGTCGCCTAAGAGATATGCGCTTTGGC
>JAAYID010000152.1 GCA_012744285.1 Alcaligenaceae bacterium | reverse complement strand
TCACCCGACTTGACCTCGAAATTCAGGTTGGACAAAATCGTGTTTTGACCACCGGGCGCACCCGCATACACATTGGTCAATTGCAAGTCACCGCGAGGGCGCGGCAACGTCAGGCTGGTACCACGCGGTGGCGCATCTTTCAGAATTTCATCAAGACGGCCATAGGCCTGCCGTGTTGACAGCATTTGCTTCCAGGTATTGATCGCCAGTTCCACCGGCCCAAGGGCTTTGCCCATAAGAATGGAACAAACGATCATCATGCCGGCGGTAATATCGCCCTCGATCACCAGCAACGCCCCCGCCCCCAAAATAAGCGACTGCAGCGAAATACGCACAAAGCGGCTGACGGTGCTGATGCGGGCCGCACGATCAGAGGCCAGCGTTTGCAGCGATAGCACTTTACGATGCTGATTGAACCAGCGCTCGCGCAAGCCCGGCAACATACCCATTGATTCGATAGCTTCAGCATTGCGCAGATGGTTATTGGCAAATGCCCCAGCCGAAATGGCCGCACGGTTGGCTTCGGCCAGCGGTTTCTGCGTAGCGACGTTATTGATATACGCCAGCACGAACAACGCAACAGAGCCGCCCAGCGTGATGAATCCCAGCATGGGGTGGATGGCAAACACTACCGCAATGTAAATTGGGGTCCAGGGCGCATCAAAAAATGCAAACAGCGCACTGCCGGTAAGAAACTGGCGTACGTTGGTCAGGTCTTGAATGGATTGCGCCGGGTTACCCCCCGCACGCCGCAGGTTACGTTCGAAAGACGCCGTAAACACGCGGTTGTTCAGTTCCATGTCGAACTTGTTACCGACCCGGATCAACACTGAAGACCGTGCAAATTCCAGCAAGCCTGACAACAAAAACAGGCCCAGAATCAATACGGTAAGCATGAGCAAGGTGGTTTTGTTGCCGCTGGCCAAAACCCGGTCGTACACCTGCAGCATGTAGATGGACGGCGCAAGACCCAGGATATTTATAACGCAACTGAAAGCGGCAAGGCTGTAGAACGTCTTGCGAAACCGGTAAAGCACTTCGCCTAACTCGGTACGACGGGATGACTTCATGAGTGGACCTGTAGGGGCGCAAGCCCCACCTGAGACATACGCAATAACGAAAAAAGCTACTTTTTGTTAAAAAAGCCTTTTACTATACCATGTTGGGCCTTAAAAACAGGCTAGCGCAACGCCCCAAAATTGATGGTGTCGCTATCGTTCAAAAATTCAATATCAAGCTCACCCGCCGGTGTTTCAAGGGTTGCTGCCTGCTGCGCGGCATGCGCACGCAGCAACGCACCCAGCTTCTGCAAATGCTGGGTCGACAAGATCTGACAATAGGCCACCAGCAAGGCACTGGCGTCGCGTAATTCTTGCAACGCCTCGGACGAAACCTGGTTCAGCGCAGCCTCGTCGATGGTATACAGGCCCTCGACGGCTTGCCGGCCTGATTCGGTATCGAGGTTGATGGGCCAGGGCTTGATCAGGTTGAACTTTTGCAGTGCCGCACACGCGCGCCGCGTGGCCTGGCGATTGATCGACACCTGCTCCAGAAAACTCAACACGTCTTTGACGGCTTGGGCGGGTTCGTTGTTGTCGTCAAAAAACAATTCGCCATCGGTGTCGGACAACAGGCCACTATCTTCAATAACCGTCAGCACCTGCTGACCATCGGGCGTATTGGCCAGCGCAAACGGGTACGAACGATATGCCGCCGGAACATAACCCGCCAGCCAACGGCCATCAGCCGCCACCAGCAAGTTGGTACCCGGTGTCAAACCTTGCACCGCAACCGGCATGAAACTGTCTTCCACCGCCACGAAGCCCAGCGGCATCATCATGCACGCCTTGGGCAATTCCTGAATGACCAGCGGCGCCACAGCGTCAGTACTGGCAAACGCGTACGAGGCATAGCGCATCCAACGCTTGCCAGCGTGGCGCTCACGGGAAACAACCTGAATATCGGGCATT
>JAAYID010000151.1 GCA_012744285.1 Alcaligenaceae bacterium | reverse complement strand
GAGGGCAGCGGTCAAGAGCAGGGCCACCATCACCAGATTGGCTAAAAACGCGGCGGCAACATTGGCCCCCATCACCCAGCCAAAACCGTGGGTGGATACTTGCGTGCAAAGACGAATTTCGAGGTGCAGTTGAATGCGCGCGCCGTATGTTCGACGATATCGGTCATTCGCCCTTCGATAAGATCAAGGGCTTCTTCGGATAGCGTGCGAACTGTGCCCCGGATTTCAGCCGAATCGGGGATGACGTTATCGGCGGTTCCGCTGTGGATTTGCGTGACACTAAGGACAGCGGGCTCGAGCGGGTCAAGATTGCGCGTGATGGTGGTTTGCAGCGATTGCACCAGATGAACCGCCGCCATGATGGGGTCATGACCCAGATTGGGCATGGCAGCGTGAGCTCCTTTGCCGTTAAGGACAATTTCGAAGTTGTTGCTGCCACCCATGATCGGGCCAGGGGTGATGCCGAAGCTGCCTTCGGGCAGCCCGGGCCAGTTGTGCATGCCAAATACGGCATCCGCCGGGAACAGGTCGAACAGGCCATCGTCAATCATGCGTTTGGCGCCGCTGAACCCTTCTTCGGCAGGCTGGAAAATCAGATAGACCGTGCCGGGGAAATCACGGTGCTGCGACAGGTAACGGGCTGCGGCCAACAGCATGGCGACGTGCCCGTCGTGACCGCAGGCGTGCATTTTGCCAGGGTGTTTGCTGGCGTGTTCGAAAGCGTTGGTTTCCTGCATGGGCAGGGCATCCATATCGGCGCGCAGGCCGATGGCACCGCCGGGGCCTGCAGTACCCTCAATGGTACCCACCACACCGGTAACCCCCAGGCCGCGATGCACGGGAATGCCCCATGACTCAAGCTGCGCAGCAACAACATCGGCTGTGCGAAATTCTTCGTAGGCCAGTTCGGGGTGGGCGTGGATATCACGACGAATGGCGGCGATTTCGGGTTGCCAGGAGACCAGGGGTTCGACGAGCTTCATAATGACATCTTCGCGGGTTAAGTGTTGTTCTGCAGCTGGGCACCGGCCAGTTGATGCAGCGGCTCGGCCAAATGCGGGTTGCTGGCATAAATGTAGCCGCCGATTGGCCACGGCGTCTGGTGACGAATGTCTTCGGCCACACCGCCGGCCTCGCGCACGAGCAGTGTGCCAGCGGCAACATCCCAGGGCGCCAGGCCCATTTCCCAGTAGCCATCGTAGCGCCCGCAGGCCGTCCAGGCCAGGTCCAGTGCGGCAGAGCCACAACGTCGTACGCCGCGGGTGCTGTGCATGGCATTGGCCAATGTCGGCATGTAGGCGTCGTAGAAACTGAAGTCCCGGAAGGGCAGGCCTGTGGCCAGCAGTGATTCGGCCAGCGTATCGGTGGACGAGCACCGGATGCGATGGCCGTTCAGCCAGGCCCCACTGTCGTGCAGCGCCGTGAAAAGCTCTTCGCGGCAGGGGTCGTACACCACGCCGATGACCGGTGTGTCTTTTTCGAGTGGGCCGGAGCCCGGCAGTACGGTACCTGCATGGGCCACCAGGGCAATTGAAACTGCATAGTGCGGGATGCCGTGCAGGAAATTGGTGGTGCCATCAAGCGGGTCGATGAACCATGAGGCCAGGCCCTGGGCGTCGCCACCCGATTCTTCGGCTACGATGCCCAGGTGCGGTGTGTCGGTGACAAGGATGTCTAAAATGGCGCGTTCGGCGTCGCGGTCTGCTTGCGAAACCAGGTCGTTACGGGCTTTTTTGTCGATGACCAGGTCACTGCGCCGGTGAGCATGGGACTGCAGCAGGGCGGCCCCAGCGTGTGCTGCGCGAACCGCAGTTTCAAGGTGTTCGCCAAGGTGTAAAGATTCTGTTTTCATACCGGCCATGCGAATGCAATACGACCCATAAGTTTACGCAACATTACGTGACTCGTCTGCGACAGATTGAATTAAATACACAATGCATGACTCAAACCGCAGCTTGATGGCTGAATGGCTTCAAAATCTGGCACCCCAGGCCAGTGAGGCAGGGAAACAAGGCTACCGTGCGCTGACGCTGTGTGACAGTGCGTTTGGTGCGGGGCAACGTTTTGTTGCGGTCTGGCAAGCGTGGCAAGCCAGTTCGCCGCCTGGTGCACGACTGCATTATGTGGGCCTTGACCCGCTGCCAGGCGACGCGTCCGAACTGGCCTCGTGTTGGGGGGCTGAACGTCGTGGTATCGGTGGTGAGGCCTTGTTGTCCGCCTGGCAAACGCCATTGCCGGGTATCAGCCGGCTGGAGTTTGACGAAGGGCGGGTCAGCCTGACCTTGTTGCATATGCCGCTCAAACAGGCTGTGGTGCAGTTGATGGCGCGGGTCGATGTTTTTTTGCTGGATTGTAATGTGGGTCGTCTGGTTGTCAGTGAACCCGGCTTCTCTTTGTTTGGCCAGTTGGCACGGCTTGCGACGGCGGGGGCGCTGGTGCAGGCGTGTGGCGGGTTGCAGCACGAGCAAATTCGACGCGGCTTGCAGCGGGCTGGTTTTATTTGTGAGGCCGCTGTTTTACCCTGGGTGACAGACACCGGTTCAGTCCGTCATGCCGCAGAGCCATCGTCGTGGGTGCAGGCCAGGTTGCGGCCGGGGTTGATGCATGGGGTGCGGCGGGCATCATCAGATCGTCGGGTGGCTGTTATCGGTGGCGGGATAGCGGGGGCAGGGGTCGCCTATGCGTTGGCCCTGCGGGGGCACGAGGTCCATGTGTTTGATGCGGCGCTGGAAGGTTCACGCCAGGGTTGTCATGCCGGACATGTGGGAGCGGCAGTCACTCCCGCTGTCTCGCGTGACGATGACTATCGGGCGCGGTTGTCCCGTGCCGGAGCGCGTCTGTCCTGGTTGCGTTGGCATACGCTTGCTGCTGGTGCGCGGCCTGTGAAAGCCGGTACGGCCGTTGTCACTGCGGATCCTGTCGAGCAAGCGCGATTGCGCGAGGCCTTGCAGGCAGGAGGGTTTCCACCGTCGTGGGCGCGTTGGTGCACGGGTGATGCGCCTGCCACCGAAACGGTGCTGGGCAAAGGTCGTTCTTATGCCTGGTTTTCTGAAGGTATGGTGATGCGTCCCGGGCATTTGGTCGAGGCGTTGCTGATGCACTCCGGTATTGAGGTGCAAGGGTGCAATGTGGGGCGGGTGTCCGGCGGGCCGGGTCAGTGGCGGCTGCTTGGGGTGCAGGGGCAGCCGTTGATATCGGTGCCGACTGTCATCATGGCCAATGCCGCGGGCGTTTTGCCGTTGCTGCGTGCCAGCGGTTTTCTGGAATTGCCTGTGCGCTTGACGCAAATGCAGGCGATAGCCGGCCAGAT
>JAAYID010000150.1 GCA_012744285.1 Alcaligenaceae bacterium | reverse complement strand
CCTATTTCCTGGCGCAGGGCTTGTCTGTGCGTGCCACTGACCCCGGCCCTGATGCGCAGGCCCGTTTGATGCAGGCCATTGATTCACTGTGGCCCAGCCTGGAAAAAATCGGTCTGGCTGCGGGGGCTGATAAAACGCGTATAGCTTTTTTCAGTGATCTTGAACAGGCCCTGGAGGGAGTGGATTTCGTTCAGGAGAACGGCCCCGAGAAAGAGTCCCTGAAAATCGATTTGTTCTGCCGGATGGACCAGGCCTTGCCGGCCGATGTGATTCTGGCATCCAGCTCGTCGGGCTTACTCATGAGCCGTATCCAGAGCGCGTGTCGTTTCCCCGAGCGTGTGGTGCTGGGCCATCCGTTCAACCCGCCGCACCTGATCCCGCTGGTTGAGGTGATTGGCGGCGAGCAGACCTCGCCCGAGGTGGTCGAGCGCACCATGCGGTTTTATGCCGATATCGGCAAACGGCCGATCCATCCGCGCAAAGAGGTGAAAGGCCATATTGCCAATCGTTTGCAGGCTGCATTATGGCGTGAAGCGTTCAATCTGGTGGATCAGGGTGTTGCCAGCGTGGCTGATATCGATGCGGCAATTGCCCACGGGCCGGGCTTGCGCTGGGCCTTGCTGGGGCCATTCATGAATTTGCACCTGTCGGGCGGTGCAGCGGGTATTGAGCATTTGCTTGATCATCTGGGCGGCCCGATTGAAAACTGGTGGCACGACCTGGGTGACCCGTCGATGACGCCGGAATTGAAGAAAAAGGTATCGCAAGGGGTGCGTGAGATGCTGCAGGGGCACAGTGAAGCGGCATTTGTACCCGAGCGTGATCGCTTGCTGGTGGATTTGCTGGCCGCCAAGACGGACAGCGGCCAGTTGCCTTAAGGCCTTAAGGCCTTAAGGGTGACGCGGCAACGATAGGCGCGCTTGAGCGCGAGCTGCCATAACGCGCCGCTGGAGTAGTGCTGTGGTGCTACGGCGGTGACCAGCGCCAGATTCCTTTGGGGTGTGCCGGGTCTTCGGTGTCGTTCGTTTCGGGGGCCAGCACCTCAAGGGCACTGACCATCGCCTGGTCAACCGTTTCAAGCGCGACAATGTTCAGTGACTCGCGCGCCTGGGCAGGCAGATCCTCCAGATCGTTCTGGTTGCGTGCCGGTAGCATGACGGTGGTGATGCCAGCCTGAAGTGCGGCCAGCAGTTTTTCCTTGATACCCCCGACCGGCAGCACCAGGCCACGCAAGCTGATTTCCCCGGTCATGGCCACATCGCGACGTACCGGACGGTTGCTGATCAGCGACGCCAGGGCAATGAACATGGCCACCCCCGCGCTGGGCCCGTCTTTTGGGATGGCCCCGGCAGGCACGTGCACGTGAATATCGTGTTTTTCGAAATAATCTCGCGGCAGCCCGAAGGCATCAAAGCGGGCCTTGAGCAGTGTCAGTGCGGCCTGGGCGCTTTCTTTCATGACATCGCCCAGCTGGCCGGTCAGGATCAGGCGCCCGCTGCCTGGCGTACGGCTGGCTTCAATAAATAAAATGTCGCCGCCTACCGGTGTCCAGGCCAGGCCGGTGGCGACGCCAGGCAGACTGGTGCGCAGGGCGGTTTCGTTTTCGTAGCGCGGTTGCCCCAGAATGACGGACAGGGTATCAACCGTGACGTGAACAGAGGTGTGCTTGCCTTCGGCAATTTGCATGGCGGCATGCCGGCAAACATTGCCCAGTTCGCGTTCAAGATTACGCACGCCGGCTTCGCGGGTGTAGTTATGGATGATGGCATCAATCACGTCATCATCTATCTGGCACTGATCAGCGCTCAGGCCGCTGAGTTTACGCTGGCGGTCGAGCAGGTAACGCTGGGCGATCTGGTGTTTTTCTTCCGGGGTGTAGCCCTGCAGCGGGATGACCTCCATGCGGTCGCGCAGCGGCCCGGGAATGGCGTCGATAATATTGGCGGTGGTGATGAACAACACCTTTGACAGGTCAAAGGCCATGCCCAGGTAGTTGTCCCGGAATTCGGCATTTTGTTCGGGGTCGAGCACTTCAAGCAGCGCCGCCGCCGGGTCACCGTGCGCGCTGGCGCCCAGTTTGTCGATTTCGTCGAGCATCAGGACACAATTGCGCGCCCCCGCCTTGTGAATCGCCTGGATGATGTTACCGGGCAACGCACCGATATATGTGCGGCGGTGCCCGCGGATTTCGGCTTCGTCGTGAACGCCGCCCAGGCCCAGTCGGGCGAACTTGCGCCCGGTGGCGCGGGCAATGCTTTGACCCAATGACGTTTTGCCGACACCGGGCGGCCCGGTGAAGCATAGAATCGGGCTGCGCCCTTCGGGGTTGAGCTTGCGCACCGCCAGGTATTCGAGAATTCGTTTCTTGATTTTTTCCAGGCCATAGTGATCGTTATCCAGAACACTGCGGGCATGGGCGATATCGATGGGAGGTTCAGGTTCCAGGTTCCAGGGCAGTTCGATCAGCCATTCCAGCCAGGTGCGCTGCATACTGTATTCGGCGGCCGCTTCGTGCATTTGCTCAAGCCGGGAAAGGGCTTTGCGCGCCGCAGTGTTGGCGGCTTCAGGCAGGTTGGCCTCATCTATTTTTTGCCGCAGTTCGGTGATGTCGGCACTTTGCTCATCGTCTTCGCCCAACTGTTCCTGGATGGTTTTCAGTTGCTCGCGAAGCAGGTATTCGCGTTGGCGATCATCGACGCGCTCACGGGTTTCTTCGGCAATATCGTGCCGGATGCGCAACACCTGCTCCATACGGCCCAGATGCGTCAATACCTTGTCCAGCCGCTCTTTAAGATCGAAGGTGGCCAGGATGTCCTGCTTGTCGTCGGGCTTGATGTCGATCATGCCCGCGATGAAGTCGGCCAGCATGGCCGGTGAATCCATGCTGCGGGTAATGTCGTGCAATGCCGAGGGGGCGTCGGGCAGCATGGCGATGACGGCGGCCGCGAGCTCTTTGAGTTGCAGCATGCGGGCATCGATTTCAGGCCCTTCGCTATGGGCGGGTTCGTGACGTTGTATGCGGGCTACCAGAAACGGGTAGCCTTCAATGGCACTGACGATGCTGAAACGCGATTCACCCTGACAAATAATATGGTGACTGTCGTCGGGCATGGTGACATAGCGCAAGATGCTGGCACTGGTACCCACCGGGTGCAGATCATTCAGGCCCGGGTCATCGATGTCGTTATCTTTTTGAAGCACGATGCCGATGGGGCGTTTGCTGCGCGCGGCGGCCTGTGCCGCCGCGATTGAACGTTCCCTGCCGATGCTGATGGGTACAACCAGTTGCGGGAACAGCACAAAGTTGCGAACCGGGATCAGGATAAGGCTGTCTTCGGGCAAGTGCAGCTCGGTGTCAGGGTTGATGGACACGACGTTGCTGATGCCAGGTTCAGCAGTGCTCGGGGCACTGGTTTCAGTGTTTGCCGGATTACCGTTGGCGGTGCTGTCGTGGAGCGGGGCGTTGCCGGTGATGCTGCCGGCCTTCGAAACAGGTTGGGACATCGTGGCCTCCCGGGTTCAGCGCAGTTTTTTCAGGATCAGCGTCAGGCAGCCCTGGCTGAGCGACGAGTCTTGTATCTGATAGTGGCCGGAGGGCAGGCGGATGGCGCGCTGGAATCGGCCGTACGGAATCTCGAGTCGCTTGAGGTGGGCACCGCGCGGCCCGGGCATGGGGCGGTTTGCTTCGACGTGCAGGACATCGTCGTTGATGGTCACCTGCAGGTTTTCGGGGCTGATGCCGGGCAGGGCGACCTGTACAGACAGGCTGTCGTGTGTTTCGAAGATGTCGGTTGGGGGCTCCCAGGTGGGGCCGGATTGCCCGTTGCTGGCCAGGCTGAAGAACTGCCGATGCATCTGGTCGGCACGTTCAAGCAGGTTGACGGCATCCAGCCACATGGTGTTGACGGTTTTTCGGTGCGCCATGATGCCCCCTTTGGCAAAGTCAGCGAACGAACCAAAAATATAGGCGCTTTGTTCTCAGTGTGCAATGCACTGAATGGCGGGGGGAGGGGTGTTGTCAAGCCAGTCGTTAATGCCTCTGCCCCGGTGCCGGCGTGGTATGAGGGCGTATCGTTAGCATTCGGCAGGCCCTGCGTATTCAATAATAAGCTGTGCACTGATCATGCCGTTCCAGACATTCTGGTCAAGCCGGTAGGCGGCATCAATGGTTTCCGGCAGCGTTTGCGGATGGTTGAACCAGATGGCATCAAAACGCTGATGGCCACGTTCAAGACTCAGTTTGAGGTGTTTGTCTTTAAGCAGGCGTTGGTGGGCAACCCGGAACGTGTCGCGAAACACCGGGGCTGGAAAACCGGCACCCCAAACCTGTTGCAGCAACAGGCCGGCCACCTCGGCATTGGCGTAGCCAGATTCCAGTGACCCGTCGGTCTCAATGACAGGCTCAAAATGAGACTTGCCGGTCAGTGTTTTGACGGCCTCGTCGAAGGCTGTCTGAAAGTGCTCGTAGGCAGATTCCCGCAACGTCAGGCCCGCGGCCATGGCATGCCCGCCAAATTTGAGGATGGCACCGGGCAGTCGCTTCGAGACCAGGTCCAGTACGTCGCGCAGGTGCACGTCAGGGATTGAGCGCCCTGAACCTCGCAGTTCGTCGTCGCCCGAGCGGGCGAAGGCCAGGGTGGGCCGCCACCAGGCTTCTTTCAGGCGCGAGGCGACCAGACCGACCACGCCTTGATGCCAGTCGGGGTGATACACGCAGACGCTGGCCCGGTCAGCGGCCTCGATACCTTCCAGACTGGCCAGGGCCTGATCCTGCATGGTGGATTCGATGCCACGGCGCTGCTGATTGATGTGATCCAGTTCCCGCGCCAGTTGCAAGGCGTGGTTTTCATCGTCGGTGATCAGGCATTCAATACCCAGGCTCATGTCGGCCAGACGGCCGGCTGCATTGATGCGCGGGCCGATGGCAAAGCCCAGGTCAAAGGCGTTGGCCTGGGCCGGGTTACGGCCGGCCACGGCAAACAGCGCACGCAAACCGGCATGCAAGGCACCCTTGCGCATTTTCTGCAGCCCCTGGGTGACCAGCAGGCGGTTATTGCCGTCGAGTTTGACGACGTCGGCGACCGTGCCCAACGCCACCAGGTCGGCCAGATTGTCCAGTCGCGGGCCGCCGTTTGCCGGATACACGCCGCGCTGGCGCAGGACGGCCCGTAGCGCGAGCATAAGATAAAAAATTACACCGACCCCGGCCAGGTTCTTGGAGGGAAAACCGCAACCGGGTTGGTTGGGATTCACGATGGCGCGCGCACGGGGCAGAACATCACCGGGCAGGTGATGGTCGGTCACCAGAACCTCGATGCCTTCTGCCAAGGCGGCTTCAACCCCGTCAACGCTGGCAATGCCATTGTCGACGGTGATCAGCAGGTCGGGTTTGCCGTTGCGGTGGCGGGTGGCCAGGGCAACAACCTCGGGCGACAGACCGTAACCGGTTTCGAAACGGTTCGGTACCAGGTAATCGACATGGGCACCCATACTGCGCAGTGCCCGGACTGCGACGGCGCAGGCGGTGGCACCATCGCAATCGTAGTCGGCCACGACCAGCATTTTCTGGCCCGCAGCAATGGCGTCGGCCAGCCAGTTCGCCGCTTCATCGACGTGGGTCAGGTTTTGCGGCGGGATCAGGTGGGCCCACTGCTGGCCGATGTCGTTGAGACCCTGTACCCCGCGTGCGGCCCAAAGCCTGGCCAGCAGGGGGTGAACCCCGGCAGCAACCAGTGCTTCGGTGGCTGGAGGGTTGGATGGACGGGTTACGAGTTTCGGGGTGACCACCAGTGTCTCCAGTGCGTGCGTTTTGAAAAGTACAGGGCCAGGCGCGAGCCCAGGCCGGGGGGGGTGAGCGTGACGATACGGTCTTCGCCCAGCAGGATTACAGGACTGATCGGGCTTAGACGGGCAATTTTTTCATCGATTTGGGCAAGTGCCTGTAACCAGGCGGACCAGTCGCTGGCGTTGAAGGGAGTCTGAAGATCGCTCCAGAGCTCATGGCCGACAGCGGGGGGAACAATCTGGCTGCGCTGCGCTCCGCCGAAAACCCACAGGCTGTTGACCGGTGCCAGCCCTTGGGCCTGCCGGTCCTGGTTGACCGGGTGTTCGTGCCAGGTCATTTGCAGCTCGTTGATCAGGCGACGCAGGGGGCGTGTGGACGGGTCTTGTGGCCACCAGTCGTTGACCCGGGTGGCGCTGACCAGAGCCGGGCTGGCACTGGCCGGTACCATCGCTTCGGGCAGTCGGATCTGCCAGCGGTCTGTGCCGGTGGCCATCAGTTCTGTGCCGGGCGCATCAAACAGCGCTTTGGCCGCATCGAATAAGGCTAAACTCTGCGCTGGCGTTATTTGAAGCTGCTGGGCAGTCAACAGGCCGGCACCATCGCGTGACGGTGATACATGAACCAGTTCGGCCAGCCAGATGGCCTGGTCGGGCGGCGCAGCGGGGTGCCAGAGTGGCCCCAGACCGGATGACATAGTTTGCGAACCCGTGGGTTTAAATCCGTGCTGCTCAAGCTGCCAGAACTCCAGACAGGTGCATGCTGTTTCCAGCAGGTTGGTCTGGCGGTGCTGGGCGTGGCTGCGTTCGAACCGCTTCAGCAAGGCCGGTGCGGTTTTTTCAAGGTAGGGAATTAGCTCGCGCGCCGTGCCCGTATCGGGCAGGGCGCCAGGGATGACGATCTGCATGGCGTTATTGTAGTGTTATTGACAATGTGGTGAGTTCAACGATGTCGTATGTATTCTGGATAGGTCGCCGTTACGCGGGTTTGGCGCGCGTGCGTGGGCGGGCGCGCAAGCGAGACCGCTTTGTGTCATTTATTGCGGCCAGTTCCATGGCCGGTATTGCGTTGGGTGTGGCCGCACTGATTATTGTGCTGTCCGTTATGAACGGCTTCCAGACGCAAGTGCGTGACCGCATGTTATCGGTCTTGCCGCACATTGAATTGTTCGTGCCTTCGGCTTCGCCGATGCAAGTGCTCGAGCAATGGAAATCGATTGCCGATCAGGCGGCCCAGGCCAGTCCATCGATTGTGGGGAAGGCGCCGTTTGTGTCGGCGCAGGCGATGGTGGCGCGAGCCGAGTCGTTGAACGGCGCGCAGATCAGAGGGGTTGATCCGGCCACCGAATCGGCCGTGTCTGACTTGCGTGACCAGATGGTTGCCGGGTCGCTGGATGCTCTGGAAGGGGGCAGTTTCAATATTGTGCTGGGTAACCAGCTGGCTCGCGCGCTCGGTGTCGGGGTGGGGGACACCGTGATGGTGCTGGCCCCGCAGGGGGCCATTTCACCGGCCGGGTTCACACCGCGCATGCGCCAGTTCACGGTGGGCGGCATCTATTCGTCGGGGTATTACGAGTATGACATGGCCCTGGCGTTCATTCATGTCGAGGATGCGGCCCGGGTGTTTCGCGATTCGGGTATCAGCGGCGTGCGTTTGCGTATCACCGACATGCAGCAGGCTCCGCTGGTGGCCCGCGAACTGATGCTGGCCTTGCCGTCGTATGTGCGCGCCAGCGACTGGACGCAAAACAACCGTACCTGGTTTGCCGCCGTGCAAACCGAAAAACGCATGATGTTCCTGATTCTGGCCCTGATTGTTGCGGTGGCGGCGTTCAACCTGCTGTCGTCGCTGGTTATGGCCGTCAAAGACAAGCAGTCGGATATCGCCATTTTGCGTACCTTGGGGGCAACGCCCGGCGATATCGCCGGTATTTTCCTGATTCAGGGGGCGCTGATCGGTGTGGTGGGTACAGCGGCGGGGGTGTTGCTGGGAGCGCTGGTGGCCTACAACATTGATGTCATTGTCCCGTTTATTGAAAATCTGATGGGCATCGAATTCCTGCCACAACAAATTTACTTTATCAGCGAGTTGCCCTCCAGTCCCCTGGTGTCTGACATGGTGGTGATTGGTGTGACATCGCTGGTGATGTCCTTGCTGGCCACGTTGTATCCCAGCTGGAGGGCATCCCGGCTTCAACCTGCCCAGGTACTGCGCCATGACTAAAACAACGCCTACGCACAACGTGCTCGACGCCGAGCACCTGACCAAGGTCTATGAAGAAGGCGGCAGCCGCATCGAAGTGCTGCGAGATGTCAGCTTGCATGTCGCACCGGGTGAAATGGTGGCGATTGTCGGCGCCTCGGGTTCGGGCAAAAGTACCCTGCTGCACGCCCTGGGGTTGCTGGACCAGCCGACATCCGGCGAGGTTCGTATCAATAACGAACCCGCGTCAGGGCTATCCGAGGCGCGTCGCAGTGGCTTGCGCAACCGCAGTCTGGGGTTTGTGTACCAGTTTCACCACTTGCTGCCTGAGTTCTCTGCGCTGGATAACGTGGCCATGCCCCTGATCATACGGGGTGAAAAGCGTCCGCCCGCCCGCGAACAGGCCATGCAGGTGCTGGAACAGGTCGGGTTGGCACATCGGGTTCATCACTTCCCAGGGCAGCTTTCGGGCGGTGAACGTCAGCGTGTGGCCTTGGCGCGAGCCCTGGTCACGCGCCCGGCGTGTGTGCTGGCCGACGAGCCCACCGGTAACCTTGACCGTCATACCGCCCGTGCCATGTTTGACTTGCTGGTCAGGGTTAACCGCGAAACCGGCATGGCGTTTGCCATCGTGACCCACGATCCGGCGCTGGCAGCGTTGGCACATCGTCAGCTGTATATGGATGAGGGCGTGCTGGTGGATGCAGCACAGTATCTTGCGACGCATTGAGACGGTTTCAGGACGGGCGTGGGTTCAGGTTCATGTGTGCCACACAGTGGAGGTCCGGCAATGCTGATTGATACCCATTGTCATCTGGACGCACCTGAGTTTGATACCGATCGCGAGACGGTCATGACGCGTGCCCATCAGGCGGGGGTGGGTGTCATTGTCATTCCTGCCGTCGAGGTGGCCAATTTCCAGGCGGTGCAGACCCTGGCGCATCGCCTGCCTCGCGGCGCCTATGCCCTGGGCATTCACCCGATGTATGTGCCGCAGGCCGCTGATGCTGATCTTGAGGTGCTTGAGCATTGGCTGGCTCGTTGCTGTGATGATCCAAGGCTGGTCGCCGTTGGCGAGATCGGGCTTGATTTTTTCATTCCCGCGTTGCGTGAACCGGTCATGCAGGCGCGTCAGCAGTGGTTTTACGAGGCCCAGCTGGACCTGGCCCTGAAATATGGCTTGCCGGTGCTGTTGCATGTGCGCCGTTCCCAGGACCAGCTGCTGCGCGCACTGCGCCGGCGGCGTCGTGTCGGTGGCATTGCCCATGCCTTCAATGGCAGCTTCCAGCAAGCGCAGCAGTTCATTGAGCAGGGGTTTGCGTTGGGCATAGGGGGCGCCATGACGTTTTCTCGCGCCTTGCAGATTCGACGTCTGGCGACGCAGTTATCGCTGGATGCGTTGGTGCTTGAAACCGATGCGCCCGATATTGCATCGGCATGGCTTGGACAGCCGGGTGGCCTGGCGGCTCGCAATGAACCCGCCGAAGTGGCGGGTATTGCAAACACATTGGCCCAATTACGCCAGTTGCCGCTGGGTCAGGTCATTGAGCAAACAGCCCAAACGGCATGCCGGGTGTTGCCGCGCCTGGGGGGGCTATTGGCCCAGGGCGTTTGACTTGTCGCAGGAAGCAGGCCCGCCGAGCTTGCCTTACGCCCGCTTCAGGGCCTTGGGGTCAAAACCTGCAATACGCTTGTAGCGTGTCGATACTTCTTCCAACTCTTCAGCCGACACGACATCATGAATATGATTGAAGCCTTCGGGGGCACGCTCGTGGGCCATTTGCATGACCTGTTCCGGGCCATTCAGACGGTTGCGCAAGATGATCCCGGTGGTGGGCGGGATGCGGTCGGCTTCGTACTCTTTCAGGGCGGCAGCGATTGAACGATGTTTGCCTTGCACGGTTTTTTGCAGGTGGTCTGCCAGGCAGCGAGCGTCAAGAATGGCCTGGGCTGACCCGTTGGAACCGATCGGGTACAGCGGGTGGGCCGCATCGCCCATTAAGGTCGTATTCTGGAATGACCAGCGTGGCAGGGGGTTCTTGTCGACCAGCGGGAATTCAAAAATCGCCTCGGCGCCGTTGATGAGGGCGGGGATATCGATCCAGTCCCATTTCCAGGACTGGAATGGCCCTTCAAACACGCTTTTGTCGACGCGCCGGTTCCAGTCGGTGTTGCCCAAGTTGTAGTCGGGTACCGTCAGTTCGGCAATCCAGTTGATGGCCGTCAGGCCCTCGGGCGTGTTGTCGTCCAGAATCGGGTAGGCTACAAACTTCTCATCGGGATGGCCTGCCATGAACATGGTCCGACCATCCAGGAAGGGTTGGGTGTAGGTCACGGCACGCCATAGAATGCGGCCGGAAAACTGAAAACCGTCATTGGCCGGGTAGAACTGGCGACGAACGGCTGAGTGAATGCCGTCAGCGCCGATCAGCACATTGGCGCGGGCACTGTGCAGGGTGCCGTCAGGTCGAACGAATTGCGCCGTAACTCCGTCAGCGTCCTGGTCTACGGATTTGAGTGTCATGCCGGTGTGCATTCGATGGGCACCCAAGCGTTGAATGACCGCTTCGGCGAGCAGCATCTGCAGCTTGCCGCGATGGATTGACAACTGCGGCACCGGATAGCCGGCATCCAGGCCTCGTGGCTCTTGCCAGATGTTCTGCCCATGGCAGTTGTAGTAGTGCAGCGCCGATGTTGACACGGCATTCTTTGCCAGAGTATCCAGCATGCCGATCTGGTCCATTTCATTGGCCGCATGCGGTAGCAGGTTGATGCCAACGCCCAGCGGTTTCAATTCGGGTGCGCTTTCATAAATATCGCATTCGATACCGCGCGCATGCAGCATCAGTGCCAGTGACAACCCGCCGATACCTGCGCCTGTGATGATGACGTTCACTTTTTAGTCTCCGTTGATAACCGGCAGATCATAGCAAAATCAGCATTGGTTAATGTCAGGTAGCTTGATTATTGATTGACCGTTGTCCTGGGGGCGCCCAGGTAGTATTGCGGTGGTCTTTGTTGTCTTGTTAGTCCGTTCTTGAAGGTGCTCCGGGCTCTACCATGAGCAATTTCGGGGTGACAGGTGACGGGGCGAGGGTGTGCGGTGGCGATGCTATGTGCAGCAGGGGCAGTGCACCTGCTACCGGTCATGCCGTCGACAGGTGCGCTGGGTATGACATTGGTGGCCTTGCTGGTGGCGGGGCGGGCGTTGCCGGCTTGGGCAAGCGGTGCGCGCTATGCGGCCTGGGCGGCCTTTATGATGTTTGCCCTTACGGTATGGCGCGTAGAGTTGCGCCTGGCGGATCAACTGGCACCCGACAACGAAGACAAGGTATCGCGTGTGGTTCTACGTATTGCCGGGTTGCCGCGCCAGAGTCCGGACAGTCGTCAGTTCGAGGCCGAGGTGCTGTCATCACGACCGCAGGGGGTACCGTCGCAGATTATGGTCAGCTGGAATGCGCCGGGGTATGCCGGCGTCTATGGGCGGCGTGATGCAACGCCGGCCGAATTTCCTGAACTGGTGCCTGGGCAGGTGTGGCAAATGGCGTTGACCCTGCGCACGCCGTCAGGGGCCAGAAACCCGTCGGCATTTGACTATGAGGCCTATGTCTTTGCGCAGGGCGTACGCGCCAAGGGTTCCGTGCGCGGTTCGCCGCAGCTTGTGCGCGATGACGGCTGGGTGGGGGTGTCGGGCTCGGCACAGCGTGCGCGCCATTACGTTCGCGAGGCGATGCAGCCTTACCTGGAAGGGAAACGTTACGGGGCGGTGTTGCTGGCCCTGACCATTGGAGACCAGGCCAGTGTGGGCCCTGGTCAGTGACAATAAAGTTCTATTCCGTAATTCTAGGTTTTATGCGGCTCTCGAAAGCACGCTGCTCGGGCGGAGACAATAAAGATCTACTCTGAGCTTTCCAAACCCGTTTAGCGAGTGACATTAAAGTTCTACTTTGGGTTTTGGCCGTTCTGGCGGCGTCATCCAGATACTGACTTTTATCTTTCCCTGGCAGTCTTCGATAAAGCGATGCATATTGGGTGTAGATAAAAAATACCACAATATCTAGTTGTATTGGTGTAGTGTTAGGGAGTGGTTGGATATTTTGTATCAGCGTTAACTAACCATTCCCTTTTTGCCTAGGGCTTATGGAGTTAATCCATGGCTAATATAAAGCAAACGTTCCCTTGCGTGGCATCCCGGGCAGATAGGACGCTGCCCACCCATCCCAATGGCCGCATCGACGAGCTGCTGCCGCACAATTGGCAATCTTCAGCCGGCACCTGAAATGATATTGGCCGCGTGAGCGGCCAATATCAATGTGGGATCGCCGAACTCGTACATTTGATTGGCGGGGCCTTCACCAGATTGTTTCTTAGTGAATAAACGACAAAAATTGCGTTTTCTTAGTGGGTAAACGACAATTTGGCCCTTGAAAAGCTGTTTTTTAGTGATTCTGAGCAAATCCAGGCGTCCTAGCTTGACCCGGCAAGGTCTAAATGAGGCCAAGAAGTGTCTAGCAAACCCTGGTCGATTCAAATTTTTATTTCAAATAAACTCGATACTCTATAACTCCTGGCTTCTCAGCAACCCAATTGTAAAGTTTTTGAGCAGTGTGGTTATTTTCTTGAGTGTGCCAATATAGTCGAGCACAATTCGTAGAAATAGCTTGCTGCTTAACGAATTCAATCAAACGCTTGCCAACCCTTTGTCCCCGATTTCCCGGGGAAACATACAAGTCCTCCAAGTAGCAAAAGTTTTCCTCTGCCCACGTGGAGCGATGGATCACATAATGCACAAAGCCCAACAGTTCTTCACCTTTAATGGCAACCGCTATAAAAATAGGCTCACTGTCATCAAAGAACCTCTTCCAGGTTGTCTTGGTCGTTTGCTCAGAGAGGCAAACTTTATAAAAATCTTGGTAAGCCGACCACAGGGGAATCCATTTGGGGTGGTGATTGTCCTGAGCAGGCGCAACTTTTATTTCCAAACTGTTCAAGTCAAAACTCCTTAATACCTAGTTGAAGTTGTAAAAAAACGAGCAAATTTTCAGTATCGATACACGGGGTGGTTCCGGCATAAACCCACAACTTTTTCGCGAGTCGTCTCACTGACTTTCGTCAACGAAGCGTTACCGACTTCCAAAGCATCCAGCACATCACACAACCAATCAGCAAGCTGCTCGCACTCACTCTGCGCGAACCCTCGTGTTGTTACTGCGGGTGTACCGATGCGCAATCCTGATGTAACGAATGCCGAGCGCGAATCGTTGGGTACCGAATTCTTGTTCGTAGTTATGTAGGCCTGGCTTAGCGTGGCGTCGGCGTCTTTTCCCGTATATGGCTTATCAGACAAGTCGATCAGCATCAGATGATTGTCAGTACCACCTGAAACAATCTTGTAGCCACGCCGCTGGATGACTGTGGCCATTGCGCGAGCGTTCGTTACCACCTGGCGTTGATAGATCTTGAACTCAGGTGCCAACGCTTCTTTGAAGGCCACCGCTTTAGCAGCAATAACGTGCATTAACGGACCGCCCTGAATACCAGGGAATACGGCAGAGTTGAGCTTTTTATAGAATTCCTCGCTTTGTCCTTTTGCAAGAATGATCCCTCCACGTGGCCCCCGCAGGGTCTTGTGCGTCGTGCTGGTCACTACATGGGCGTGAGGCAATGGGTCAGGGTATTCGCCTGCCGCCACCAGACCCGCGACGTGGGCCATATCTACCCAGAAAATTGCACCCACCTTGTCAGCAATAGCGCGCATCCGCTCCCAGTCTTTGTAGCGGGAGTAGGCCGAGAAACCACCAATCAGTATTTTTGGTCGTGTTTCCAGCGCAATGCGTTCCATCTCGTCGTAATCAATTAGCCCCGTCTCTGGGTCAAGTCCATAAGGCACGATCTTGTAGTGTCTACCCGAGAAGTTGGACGGATTACCGTGAGTCAGGTGCCCACCTTGAGCCAAATTCATGCCCATCACGGTATCGCCAGGGTTAGCTAGTGCCAAAAACACCGCTGCATTGGCTTGAGCACCCGAATGAGGCTGAACATTGGCGTACTCGCAGTCGAACAGCGCTTTTACCCGTTCAATGGCGAGACTCTCCGCTTCATCCACGTACTCACAACCGCTGTAGTAACGCTTACCTGGATAGCCCTCTGCGTACTTGTTAGTGAAAACAGAGTTCTGGATGGCCATCACTAACGGGCTAGCGTAATTCTCGGAAGCAATCAGTTCCGCGTGATCCTCCTGGCGGCGCTCTTCGCGCTCAAGGGCTTTGGCTAGTTCGGGGTCAAAGTCGGTAAGGGTTGCTGAGGTGTCATGCATGAGTCGGTCCTTTGCTCTTGTAATTCATGAGGTAAATTGATCAGCTAACTGATATCGCAGTTGTTTGACCAGTAATGGCTATTGGGCACATTTCGGGCTCCAAAAATGGCCTGTCCGATACGTACTACGGTGGCACCTTCTTCAATAGCGATCTCGAAATCGCCAGACATGCCCATGGATAACTCATCAAGGCTCACCTCAACGGGTGTGCTCTGCCTGAGCTGATCGCGTAGAGTGCGTAGAAGCACAAAGCACTGGCGTACTCGTTCCACATCACCGCTGAACAAAGCGAGCGTCATCAGGCCACGTACACGCAGAGCCGAAAATGCAGGCAACACTTGAATAAATACCCCCACATCCTTAGGAGCCAGACCATATTTGCTAGCTTCGCCGGAAGTGTTGACTTGTACGAACACATCCAGCGAGCGGCCTTCCGCTTGTAGGCGGCGATCCAATGCCTCAGCAACATGCAAGCTATCCAGTGCTTGAAACTCGGTTGCAAATCGAGCCACCAACTTGGCTTTGTTGGTTTGCAGGTGGCCGATGATTGACCATTGCAGATCGCTTAAGTCCTGCATAGACTCCCATTTTTGGTGGGCTTCTTGTAGTTTGTTCTCCCCAAACATTCGACAACCTGCCTCATAGGCCATGCGCAGGCTAGCTTGCAGCTTGGTTTTGCTCACGGGCAACAGGCGTACCGCTGACGGGTCACGCCCTGCACGCTGGCAGGCAGCCTCAATACGAGCACGCACTGTCGACAGATTCCGTCTGAAGTCATTAACCGTAAGGGCTTCGGAGTAATGGCCATGCTGGTCGTTGCAGGTTCGTGTATCGAGAAATGGTGCCATCAGCGCGCCTCATCGTTTGATAGTGTTGCGATCATGGCGGGGCTAGCCTGTCGTTTTGGCAACCGGCCATTAAGCGCCGTATACGCAAACAAACCGATCACCAATCCCCAGAACGCACCACCAATACCCAGGAAGGTGATGTTGGCGGCAGCCGCAAGAAACGTGATCAACGAGGCTTCGCGGCTCTTCACATCAGCCATAGCACTGGCAAGGCTGCCGCCGATAGTACCCAGCAAAGCCAGGCCCGCCAGCGTCGTGATGAAGGTTGATGGAAAAGTCATGAATATGGCGGCCAGCGTGACACCAAATATGCCGACCAAAATATAGAACACCCCCGCAGCAATACCCGCGATCCAACGCTTGTCGGGGTTTTCGTGTGCCTCAGGGCCAGTACAGATCGCAGCCGTAATGGCAGCGATGTTGAACGCGTGTGACCCGAAAGGCGCCATCAGCAAAGAGCCAAGACCCGTAACGGTGACGATGGGGTTAGCGCTGGTCCTGAAGCCGTCATTGCGTAGTACCAGCATACCGGGCATGTATTGGCCGGACAGAGTGATCAAGAACAAAGGTAAAGAGACACTCAGCAAAGCGTTTAGTGAAAACTGAGGCAAGGTAAAAACCGGCGCAGCCAGCTTCAAGGTTAGGCCAGAAAGATCGAGACGATTCTGAACAAGCAAAAATGTCAGCCCCAACACCAGGATGCCCACCACGGCATAGCGTGCGGTGAAACGCTTGAGGATCACATAGACAACGATCAAAAATCCCGCCAACAGTGGGTCAACGCTCATGCCACCGAAAGCCCCGATGCCGAACTGGAGCAGGATGCCTGCCAGCAGCCCGGATGCCACCCCTAAGGGAATCAGACGGATAATCCGCTCGAACCAGCCCGACAGCCCTAGCAGGACAAAGGCAAACGCTGAAATGAGGTAAGCACCGACCGCTTCTGCGTACGGCGTGGACACCAATGCCGTGACAAGAAAAGCGGCCGCTGGGGTAGACCAGGCCGTGATGATCGGCTCACGGGAGGCCCAACTGAGGATGATGCCCGTTATCCCTACGCCGATAGAAATCGACCACACCCATGATGCCGTCAACTCTGGGCTGAGACCAGCGACTTTGGCGGCCTGGAATACTAGAACGAAAGTTCCTCCGTAGTTGACGATGACCGAAATCAGGCCAGCTATGACGGGATGTGTGAGATCGCGCCAACGGGTGGACGAAGATGAAGTGACGGATTGCATGATCTGGGGCGCGTTCCTAAAAACAATTTAACGGGTAGATCTGATAAGTGAATTTATAGCTTTAAAATGGACTGATATACCCATCCATTTTTCTATAGATATACAGACCAATTGTTTAAACACGCCCAACTCGAATCTGTTAAAGCCTGGATCAGCGATCCCGCGCAGAACGTTATGCCGTTGTATACGCGCATACAACGTGGCATCCGACAATTGATTCTCGACGGCGCGCTTGACGTCGGTAAGCCGCTACCGGCATCACGTGCTTTGGCAAAATCATTAGACGTGTCCCGCGATACGGTCGAATCGGCCTATAGCCAACTGCATGCTGAAGGGTTCATTGAGCGGCGTGTCGGCAGTGGTAGCTTCATCTCTGATCGGGTAAAACGTCTCCCACGTCCTCACTCAGCGCTACCCACTGAGGCCAACGCTGAAGGGCGGCCTCTTAGTCGGCGCGGCAGCGCTATGTTCCAGGGTGGTGGCCTGCGAGACTTCCTGGCCCCTCGACCCTTCGCTCCCGGCATACCGGAAACACGCAATTTTCCACTCCAGATTTGGGAGCGTCTGGAACGACAGGTACTCAAGGAATATGGAACAAAAATTTTGACGCACAGTGATCCGCAAGGGCTAGAGCCTTTGCGACGCGCGATTGCGGATTACGTGAACCTAGAACGCGGGGCGCATGCAACACCCGAACGCATAGTGGTACTAACCAGTTCACAACAAGCGATGACGTTATGCGCCAACGTGCTGTTAGACCCGGGTGACTCAATTTTTATTGAAGATCCGGTCTACCAGGGCGCGCGAAAGGCATTCGACGCCGCAGGTCTGGAATGCGTGTCGGTGCCGCTCGATGCCGATGGCATGTTGGTGGAGCATCTTAATAACGCAGCCAAGACATTCGTCAATTTAGCCAAGGCCGTGTATCTAACACCGTCACACCAATTTCCTACCGGGGCAACTCTTGCGTTGGACCGGCGGTTGGCCGTCATTGAATGGGCCAGGCACTATCAAAGTTGGATCATCGAAGACGACTACGACAGCGAATTTCATTATGAAGGTAAACCCACTGCCTGTGTGCAGGGGTTAGATCCCTACGAGCGCACCATTTACATCGGAACGTTTACCAAATCATTATTCCCAGGCCTGCGTATTGGCTACATGATACTGCCCTCTAAACTGGTGGCCCCGATGACTGTGGCACGTACTTTGATGGACGGACACAGTGCCGCAATACCACAACTCACACTGGCGCGGTTTATCGAGGGAGGGCATTTCGGTGCACATATAAGAATTATGCGTGCTGTCTATGCGGAACGGCGCGATATGCTTGCGGAACTGGTACACAAGCACTTAGGTGAATTCGTAACGCCACACGTACCTGCCGGCGGGATGCAGATGCCCTGCCTGCTCATTAAAGATATTTCTGAAAAAAAACTGGTGGACGCTGCGAACAAAGCTGGCGTCGATCTTTTAGGGCTAACTACACTTCACGCGGTGAGCCCGCATAAAACGGGCTTTCTTATGGGCTTTGCTGCCCACGCGCCCCATGAAATGGAAATCGCTGTCAAGAAGCTATCGAACATTCTGTATGCACTATCGTAGAAAATTGTGATTTCCTCCAAGCTAGCCGCATTCGATCGGACCAGGAGCCATTCGATGTGCTAAGGAACCTCTGAACAAGTCCAATGAACCTGTCAGAATATAAGTTATTGAAAACAGCCCGATCCGAGTGAACCCGATGAGCCAGTTGAGTTTTTCCGAAGCCGAATACGTTGGCAAACGCAAGAAGACCCGCCGTGAGAAGTTTCTGGCCAAGATGGAGCGTGCGGTGCCGTGGAAGGTCTTTGCCGATCTGGTCGATCCGCATTACCCCAAACCGGGCATCGGTCGTCCACCGTATCCGCTGGAAACGATGCTGCGCATCTACTTCATGCAACTGTGGTTTTCGCTGTCGGATCCGGCCATGGAAGAGACGCTGTATGACAGCTTTTCGATGCGCCAGTTTGCCAAACTGCCTGGTGGTCGTGTGCCGGACGAGACCACCATTTTGAACTTTCGTCATCTGCTCGAGCAACACAACATTGCCGACGAAGCGCTTGAAGCGGTCAACCTGCTGTTGCAGGATCAAGGCATTCAGGTGCGCAAAGGCACCATTGTGGACGCCACAATTATCGACGCACCCAGCTCGACCAAGAACGCCAGCGGCACGCGGGACCCCGAGATGCATCAGACCAAAAAGGGAAACCAGTGGCACTTTGGGATGAAGGCCCACATTGGGGTTGATCTTCACAGCGGGCTGGTCCACACGGTGGTGGGCACCGCCGCCAATGAGCATGATGTGACCCAGGCGGCTGCGTTGCTGCATGGTGAAGAAACCCTGGCTTTTGGCGATGCCGGTTATCAAGGCGTGGACAAGCGGGCCGAACACCAAGGACGTGATGTGACCTGGCACATTGCGATGCGCCCCGGAAAGCGGCGTACCTTGGGCAACAGCGCCATTGATCGTTTGATGCAAAACATTGAGCGGGCCAAATCCAGCCTTCGGGCCAAAGTTGAGCATCCGTTCCGAATCATCAAGTGTCAGTTCGGGTTTCGCAAAGTCAGGTTTCGTGGGCTGGCCAAGAAAACACTGCGCATTTGAAGATGTTGTTTACGCTGTCCAATATCTGGATGGCACGCCGCCCGCTGATGGCGGCGGCAGGATAAGTGCGCCTAAAAAGCGCCAACAGGCCCGAGAACGGGCCTGATCGGGGTAGAAACTTCCCGAAAGTGGCGATGGTTTGAGCGGTTTTTAACCATTTTTGAAAAATTGGGTCATGG
>JAAYID010000149.1 GCA_012744285.1 Alcaligenaceae bacterium | reverse complement strand
GTTGATGGCCACCGAGGCGGGCGGGCTGGCGTCAGGGTCGACAACGGCAGGCAAAACGCCACCGGCCACAAACAGCCCGGTGAAGGGGCGTGCACCTGCAAACCCCAAATCGCATGTGACCCTGGTGTCACACGAACTGAGCCACACCGGCGCGCCAGTGTTACTGCGCGACATCGCGGCAGCGCTGCATGAGCACGGAGCGGCGACGCATGTTATCAGCATGGTTGGCGGGCCACTTGCAGACGACTTCAAGGCCATGGGCAGCACCCTTGCGCAGGGTAGCCGGCTTGCCAATGGCATGATGCGAGCCGGCAGTTATTTCCACAACATGTCGCACGACCCTCGTGTGCCGTCGCCTGTGCGTCGACTGCTGGGTATCGCCTCGAAAGTGTCCGTAAAGGGGGGCAGCGTGTTGCGTTTACTGGCCTTGTCACGACGCCGGCATGGCACGCTGCTGATCAATTCGTTTGCCTCATGGCCAATTGCTCTGCAGTTGTTGCGCCGCTGGAAGGGCCCTGCCTACTGGTATATCCATGAAACCTTCGAGCCCGGCTTGCTGATGCGCAACGAACGTTCACACCAGCGCCTGCACCGCCTGATCCAGGACGGCGCGGTCACACTGCTGTTCGGTTCAGATGCAACGCGCAGTGTATGGGCCAAAGAAGGCCTTGATGGCCATGTGCTGTACTGGAGCGGCCTGTCGGCCGACTATGGCAAGTATCAGCCTGCCGCTTCTGCGTCTGCACCGTCGCGACGTGTCGTGCTGTCAGTGCAGGCGGCAGGTACGCGCAAGGGCACCTGGCCCTTGATCGAAGCCTTCGCACTGGCACGCCGTCAGGGCTGGATCCCTGAAGACGTTGAGCTGCGCATCATCGGTTGTCACTTGCCATCGCGCATTCCCTTCAGCCGTGACTTGTTGTGCCGCGTCAGCGAGCCCGATCTGCTGGGTTCCGTTTCGCTGGTACCCGGCTTGCCGCCGTCGGCGCTGGAAGCTCATTACCGGCAAGCCGACGTCTACGTGCAGTCGTCGATCATGGAGTGCTTGCCGTTGGCGTTGTTAACAGCCATGGCTCACGGTTTACCGATTGTGTCGACCGATGCAGATGGGTGTCGCGAGGCGATTATCGACGGGGTGACAGGCCGCCTGGTGGCACAGCGTCAAACTGAAGATATGGCACGCGCGATTGCAGATCTGTTGACGGATACTGCGCGGGCCGAAGCGCTGGGTAAGGCGGCACGGGTTCGCTTCGACGAAAAATTTTCACTCGAAGTGACTGTACCGCCTCTGGTCAAGACGGTGGCCCCCGAACTGTTAAGCTAAGCCGTGGCGCTGCAGTCTGCAGATCACCCGGGGTTCGGGGTTGCCCCCGGGTGACACAGCCACAGTTAAACCCGGATGACATGGTCACTGTATGTAGCGTCGCCGAAATCGAAGAAAAGGTGATTCCACCCAGCGGTAACTGGCCCAGGCCAGGGGCACCAACAGCAAAAAGCAGGGAATCGCCATCAGCAGCAGCACATAAGGGTTGTCGAGCGCGAAAAGGCGGGTGTGAACGAACGCCGGCATCTCGAAGACCACAAAAAAATGCAGCAGGTAAATCGAGTACGAATACGTCCCGATAGCGGCGACCCAGGTTGCCCAGCGGCTGTCGCTTTGGCGAAACCAGCCGTCGTACCAGGCAATGAACATGCCATACGCCAGCCCTTCGAACAACGTGATGACCACCCAAACCGGCGATGGTGACGGATAGGCGGGGCTGACATAGAACCCGCCTTGAGCATCAAACCCGTACCAGAACAACAGAAACGCCAGTACGCCCAAGGCCACCCACCCGCCACGGCCCACCAGGGCGTTACGGTAATGGAAAAACCAGATTCCCAACACGAACTGATCAATGCGACCGAGCAAGGTCCAGTACGCTAACGACTGTACTTCGCCGGTGATCAGCCACACCGCCAGGCGCAACGCCACCGCTGCAGCGACAACCCACAATAAATATCGTGGTGAACGTGCTGCCAGCCAGAGCAGTAAGGGCAGCACCAGGTAGAAATGCATTTCCACCGCGATCGACCACCCCCCGTTTGGCCATACAGGCCGCACAAACCCCTCAAGCAACGTCCGGAAAAAATCGGCATTCAACGCGCCCACCCACCAGCGCTGCAGGGCCAACAAGGTAAACACCAGAACCAGCAACGGGGTCAGCCGCAGCACCCGGTTCCAGAGGAACGGGATGAACAACAGCTTCCGGTTATCCAGCAGCCGGGCAAACAGATAACCGCTAAGCGTCATGAAAATGGCGACACCAGTGTGCCCTTCGGTGAACAGCGACAATGGAAATACCAACGGCCCGGCTAACTGACCCTGTTGAAAGTGGATGAAATGCCAGGCAAACACCACAAATGCCGCCAGTGCACGCACGTGATCCAATGCTTGAAAATACTGCCCGGTGGAAGACTTCATGACCCGCCTACAGCGTGCTGAGATAGCGTTTGATGAAGAAGCGCGCCATGCTGCTCAGGTGCCACGATAGAAAACGCAGGCTTTTACGGCTGGTGCGGCGCGCGTCGTGGATTGCGGCGCCCTGCGGGCAGAGGATGACGGGCTCATTCAATTGATGAGCGCGTGCACAAATATCAACGTCTTCGTAGTAAAGAAAATATTTTTCGTCGAAGCCGCGCAGGCGTTCAAAGGTTTGCCTGGAAAACACCACAAACATGCCGGCCACCCAGTCTACCGCCAGCGGCGCGTCGTTCAGCCCGTAGTGATAACGCCCGTCTCCACGGCCCAATGCTTTCTTCAGCAAGCCGATGGGGGTCGGGAAATAGCGAGCGCTATCGGCCAGCGTACCGTCCACGTTCAGAATGGCGGGGGCAACAATACCGGCGCGGGTGTCTTGCAGGCATTTAAGCAAGGCCGGAAAGGGGTTGCCCTGGAATTCAATGTCAGGGTTCAGCACACAGAAGTACTGAACATCGGTATCTTCTAGCGGCAGACCAGCCCTTACATGCCCGTAAGCCGCGTTGTGATTGGCACCAAACCCTTTGGGTGACACATTGCGCACAACCTTGACCTTGTCATGGTCAGGCAAAAGCCAAGGTTCTGGCACATTCAAGGTCACAATAATTTGCGACACCTCGGGGAACGCCAACAGCTGATTCACCACCCCTGCAACCATATCACCATGGTTGTGGCTAACGACAGAGACAGAAATCATGCAAAGGCCTTGTGATGAGTAGCGGAAGCGGTGTGGGGTTTATTTTAATGGCAATGAAGCATGCCGTACTGCTGCCGCACGTCTCGATATAGCTACTTGTTGACATAAGCACGTTGAACACGCACCTATGCCAGGCCGCCAAACCGCGCTTGCCCCGAAAACCAGCAAATCTTCGACTACCTGCAATTATGCGATTTGCAGCGCTTTCAGCACCGGCAACTGCTTATCGGCAAACTCCGTTGCCTGCGCAGTCAATTCAGCCAGGTTTTCCTCTGGGGTTTCCAGTGCTTTGCCGTCTTTAAGCAGGCGTTGCCCCTGCATCGCCAACACATTCCATGCAAACGCCGCCCATTCAGCGGAAGTTTTGTGCCCCTTCTGGCGCGCCAGCACAAAAAGCTGATGGAAGCGCTGCACGGTGACGCCGCCCCCGGTCACCGGGCTGGCCAGATAGGTCAGTTCATTGCTGCTGCGCGCCTTGGTCATCAGATGGGTATTCAGACGTTCGGTGCGCTTCCTGGCTTTGGCGATGGCCGCATCGTCTTGAACGGCCAAAACAACGCCGGAGCCACTGAGCACCATCACCGCTTGAAGCAGTTGTGCAAATTGAATACCTGCAGGC
>JAAYID010000016.1 GCA_012744285.1 Alcaligenaceae bacterium | reverse complement strand
GACAAGGTATGCCGCTTACCGAAGATCAGCTTGTTGGCGAATATGCCCCCCTGGTTCGGCGCCTGGCGTTACAGCTTATTTCGCGGCTGCCACCCAGCGTTGAACTTGATGATTTGCTTCAGGCCGGTTTGATGGGGCTGCTGGACGCCGTGCGTCGGTACCAGCAAATGCCCGAGGCGCAATTCGAGACCTACGCGGTAACGCGCATCCGGGGGGCCATGCTGGACGAATTGCGCAGCCAGGACTGGCTGCCCCGAAGCGTACGCGCCAAGGCGCGCACTATCGAACAGGCAGTTCACAAGCTCGAACAACAACTGTTAAGGCCGGCAACCGAGTCCGAGATTGCGACCGAGCTTGATATCTCGTTGGACGATTACCACGACATGCTTGAAGATGCGCATGGGGTGCAGGTTGTGCACTATGAGGATCTTGCGCGTCATCAGAATGATGCCGGGCATGCGGGCGAAAATGTTGAAGATCCTGACGACGCCCGCAGTCAGTGGTCAAACCCGTTGCAGGCGCTGATGTCTCAAGGCTTGCGCGCTGCCCTGGTCGATGCAATTGGTCAGTTACCTGAACGCGAGGCGTTGCTGTTATCGTTACAGTTTGAACAAGACCTGAACCAGAAAGAAATCGCCGCAGTTCTGGGTGTTACCGAGGGGCGTGTCTCCCAGTTGCGTTCGCAGGCCATCACGCGGATTCGCGCCGCGCTGGCACGGGGCGCCTGGGATGAAAATTCTGGTGAAATTGATTTCCAGAGCTTGCTCTGATCACGTGTCAGGCCTCGCTACGCGGGTGTGGCTGGTCAAACCGGGAGGCTCGTGGCGGGTTTGTCTGCACAAAGAGTGTTAATCTTTTATTTTCGCGTCTGTTTCGCGCTCCCCCCGAGAATTACAAAGTGGATTACGTCGATTCTTGCCAACTGCCCACCCCTTGGGCCGTTTTTACCCTTCATGCCTTCGTCTCGCCCGACACGGGTAAAGAGCACGTCGCGCTGACGTTGGGTTCGGTCAATGATGGTCAGCCCGTGCTGGCCAGGGTACATTCTGAATGCCTTACCGGTGATGCGCTGTTCAGTCAGCGTTGCGATTGCGGTGCGCAGCTTGAAACGGCGCTGCAAGCCATCGCCAAGGAAGGGCGGGGTGTTCTGTTGTATTTGCGTCAAGAGGGGCGCGGCATTGGTCTGGTCAACAAGATCAGGGCTTACCAGTTGCAAGATCAGGGGGCGGATACGGTCGAAGCCAATGTGCGCCTGGGTTTCCCGGCCGATATGCGGCGTTACGATATTTGCAAACCCATGCTCGATCACTTCGGTATTACGCAATTGCGTCTCATGACCAACAACCCGCGCAAGGTAGACGCCCTGACCCAGGTCGGGCTCAACGTGGCCGAACGATTGCCTTTGCAAGTGAACCGCAACCGGTACAACGAAGGGTATCTTCAAACCAAGGCAGCCAAGCTTGGCCATTGGTTCGCCACGCATCCGGCGCCGGTTGACGAGCAGGAATAACTGCTGGCTGGTATGACGGCAGCGCAACGCATTCGGGCTGAACGGTTTGTCTTTTGCGGCCTCAGCTCATGAATCGCATGCGAAACTGTTTGCCCTTGATCTGGCTGCCGATCAGGTGGCTGTAGGCCTGTTCCGCGATTTCGCGGCGCAGGGCGACAAACGACACAAAATCCATAATCTTGATTTTGCCGACGTCTTCAAAGCGCAGGCCGGCGTCTTTGGTCAGGGCGCCTAACAGGTCGCCAGGGCGCAGCTTGTGTTTTTTGCCGCCCTGGATGCACAGGGTCACCATCGGTGCGGAAATGGGCTTTATGGCCTGTTTCAGTACGGGGGCCAGCGGTTTCCACACCAGCGGCGACTTCTGAAACTCGGCGATACGTTCGGCCCAGTGTCGCTCTTTGGGGCCCACCAGGCTTAGCGCCAGCCCGGGCTGGTCGGTGCGACCGGTACGGCCGATGCGATGGATGTGTACTTCCGGGTCGGGTGAAATATCAATGTTCAGTACGGCGTCCAGTGTCTTGATGTCCAGGCCACGCGCGGCGACATCGGTGGCGACCAGAACCGCGCAGCTTTGGTTGGCGAATTGGATCATGACGTCTTCGCGCTCGCGCTGCTCCATGTCGCCATGCAGTTCCAGGGCGTTGAAACCATGTTCACGCAGCAGGTCAACCAAATCCATGACTCGTGCCTTGGTATTGCAAAACACCAGGGTCGATGCCGGTTGGTGCATGGACAGCAGCCGAATACCGGCTTCCAGGCGCTGGTCGTCGGTGACTTCAAAGAAATGCTGTTCGATGTGGTGGCTGCTGTGCAACGATTCAGTGAATACTTCGGTGGGATTTTTCAGGAAGCGGGCACTGGCCTTGCGGATATTGTCGGGGTAGGTAGCCGAAAACAGCATGGTGTGACGTTTGTGCGGGCAGTGCGACGCAATGGCGACCATGTCATCAAAAAAGCCCATGTCGATCATGCGGTCGGCCTCGTCCAGCACCAGGGTATTCAAGCCTGGCAAGATCAGGGTTTCGCGCTCGAGGTGGTCGCGTATGCGACCGGGGGTGCCCACCACGATATGTGCGCCGTGCGCCAGCGACTCAATTTGCGGTTTGATGGCGCTGCCGCCACACAATGTCAGTACCTTGATGTTGTCCATGCCGCGCGCCAAACGACGGATTTCGGCGCTGACCTGGTCGGCCAGTTCTCGGGTGGGGCACAGCACCAGGGCTTGTGTGCCGAAGAAGCGTGGGTTCAGGTGTGTCAGCAGGGGTAGCGTGAATGCCGCTGTTTTCCCGGAACCGGTTTTCGCTTGCGCGATCAGGTCTTTGCCCTCGAGGGTTAGCGGCAAGGTTTGTGCCTGAATGGGCGTCATTTCCGTGAAACCCAGGCTGTCGAGGGTGTTCAGCAGAGCGTCTGACAGGGGCAGGTCGTGGAAATTCGAGGGGTTGGTCATGAGTGGATGTGTTTGTTCGTGAATGCGGAAAAGCGTTTTATCGGGGCTGACCAAACAAACCGGCCTGGAAGTCTTTGACGGCCTGCATCAGTTCTTGTTCGGTATTCATGACAAAGGGGCCGTACTGGGCGATAGGTTCGTTCAGCGGTTCGCCGGCAATCAGTAACACCTTGGCAGGGCCGCTGGCGTGAATGGTGACACCGTTACTACCCGTGTCGTTATTTAAAATGGCCATGTGGGTGCGTGGCACCGGGGTGTTGCCGACCGTGACGTCACCGCGGTACACGTACACAAAAGCATTGGCGCTGGCGGGAAGTTGCTGGTGAAATGTGCCTGCCGCATCGAAATGGATGTCCAGATACAGCGGTCGTGTGACGTCGCGCTGGATTTTGCCCTGTACACCATGGCTGGTGCCGGCAATCACGCGGGCCAGCACACCAGGGGCGGGCTCTATTTCAGGAATGTCATCGGTCTGGATGTCCAGGTAGCCCGGGGCGCACATTTTGTCGGCGGCCGGCAGGTTCAGCCACAGCTGAAAGCCTTCCATGACCCCTTCTTCCTGCTCGGGCAGTTCAGAATGGAGGACGCCTTTTCCGGCAGTCATCCATTGAACGCCGCCATTTTGCAGAATGCCTTCGTTGCCGGCACTGTCGTTATGGCGCATGCGCCCGGCGATCATGTAGGTGATGGTTTCAAAACCCCGGTGCGGGTGGTTGGGAAACCCGGCAATGTAATCATCGGGGTCGTCGCTGCCGAAGGCGTCCAGCATCAGGTAGGGGTCAAGGCGACGTTGCAGGTTGCCGGCCACGACCCGGGTTAACTTGACGCCGGCGCCATCCGTGGTGGCACGGCCCAGTACCCGTTGTTCGACGGTACGCGGTTGGGTGACGGTTTCAGTGTGCTGAATAGGGACGATGGGCATTATGGGTTCCTGCCGGTTCATGGTGCGGGGCGGTGCTGAATGTGAGGGGAGGGTGCAACGCCGTACGCATGGGCACATGGCCTTGAAGGGGTACGGATGTATCGGGCAATGGCGGCACGCAGCATGTAAAATCCTCTCCCGTTCTCAATTATAGGTGAAGGCCGTTTCATGGAAGCATTGTGGGTGTCGACTGGCGTGGTAGCGCTGGCTGAAATGGGTGACAAAACCCAGCTGTTGGCGTTTATTCTGGCGGCACGCTTCAAAAAGCCGGTGCCTATCATTTTGGGAATCCTGGCGGCGACGTTGCTGAATCATGGTCTTGCCGGTGCTGTCGGGTCGTGGGTGACAACGGTGCTGAGCCCTGACGTTTTGCGCTGGATCCTGGGGTTATCGTTCCTGGCGATGGCGGTCTGGACGCTGATTCCAGACAAGATCGAAGAAGAAGAAACCCAGGTTGCCCAGCGTCTGGGGGTGTTTGGTGCCACCTTCATCACGTTTTTTCTGGCCGAAATGGGTGACAAGACCCAGATTGCCACGGTGGCTTTGGCGGCCAGTTATGCTGCGCCATTACTGGTTATTGCCGGCACGACACTGGGCATGCTGATTGCCGATGTGCCGGCGGTATTCGTGGGCGACCGGTTTGCGGCGCGCATACCGATGCGACTGGTGCATGGCATTGCCGCCGCAATTTTTGCTGTACTGGGCCTGTTGGCCTTGTTTAATGTGGGCGATATGATGTCGCTTTAGCCATAAAAGGAACTGCCGTGTTGACGCCCGAACAAATTGCCTTGCAGAAGCAGATCATTTCAGAACTGTGTGTCAATCCTGATTTTGACGTGGATGCTGAAATTGAGCGTCGGGTCAGTTTCCTTGCCAACTATTTGTTAAAGACCCGTCGCAAGGCCTTGGTGCTGGGTATCAGCGGTGGTGTCGATTCGCTGGTGGGCGGGTGTTTGTCGCAGCGTGCCGTTCAGCGGGTTCGTGAGCAAGGGCATGATGCACGCTTCATTGCGATGCGATTGCCGTACGGCGTGCAGAAAGATGAGGAAGACGCCCAGGCTGGCTTGAAGGTGATTGGCCCCGATGCGCTGGTTACGGTCGATATCAAGCCCGCCAGCGATGCCATGTTGCATACGTTGCAACAATCGGGGGTCGTGTTTCGGGATGCCGCACATCAAGATTTCTTGCATGGCAACATCAAGGCCCGTCAGCGCATGGTGGCGCAGTTTGCCGTGGGCGGTGCACATGATGGCCTGGTGGTGGGAACCGATCATGCGGCTGAAGCCCTGACCGGTTTCTTTACCAAGTTTGGTGACGGTGCGGCTGACGTCACGCCACTGACCGGGCTGAACAAGCGCCGTGTGCGCGCATTGGCGACCCGCTTCGGGGCGCCGGATGCCTTGGTGTATAAAGTGCCGACAGCCGATCTTGAATCGCTGACCCCGCTTAAACCCGATGAAGAGTCGTTCGGGCTCAGTTACGATCAACTGGACGACTTTCTTGAAGGTAAAGTCGTGCCAGTTGATGTTTTTGAAAAAATTGCGGGTATTTACCGGGCAACCGCCCATAAGCGGGCGTTGCCCTACAGCCCCTTCGATGGGGTTTGAAAACATTCACGAGCGCGGTGCGGTAAAGCGCTAAAGTCGACGATAACGTGTTATCTGTCAATTACTGTGGGTCCAGCGCTGGTACAGCTTCTGGGCCGCCAGATCCAGCAAGAAACCCAAGGCACCAATCAATACGATCACTGCCATCAGTTCCGAATACGCCAGTCGGTCACGAGTGTCCAGGATGAAGTAGCCCAGGCCAGAACTGACGCCCAGCATTTCGCACGGTACCAGCACAATCCAGATGATGCCGATGGCCAGGCGTGCGCCGGTCAAAATGTGGCCCAGCACGCCTGGAATGACAATGCGCAGTAACACTTCGGTGCGGGTCGCACTCAGGCTTTTGGCCAGCATCAGCCATTTGGGGTCAAGCTGTTTGACGCCCGCAGCGGTATTCAGGATGACCGGCCATACCGCAGCGAATGACAGCAGGAAGTAGATGGGGGCGTCGCCAATGCCGAAAATCATCACGGCAATCGGCATCCACGACAGCGGTGAAATCATGCGCAGGAACTGGAAGGCGCTGCTGGTGCTGTTTTCCAACATGCGCGAGCTGCCAATGGCCAGGCCCACCGGGATACCGATCAGTAACGCCACGGTAAGGCCAACCAGAACCCGTTTCAGACTGGTCAGGGTATGTACGGTCAGCTGGTTGTCGACCAGCAAGGTGTGCAGGCTGGACAGGGTTTTTGCCGGGCTGAGCAGCGCCGCCATGCCGATATCCTGTTGCAGCCACTGGATCCCCAGCCCCCAAAGCACCACCAGCGTCAGCAGGCCGGCAGCCCCGAGCAGGATACGCTTTCCAGAGGCAGTGAAATGCAGGATTCTGTGCATGATGCTTTAACCTTAAACCGTAATGATTTCCTGGCGCTCGTAGCTGGCGGGCATGCCGAAGACGGGCATGCCACCAATGCTTTCGATGGCCTTGCGTGCAAAGCGAGAATCGACCAGGTCGCTAGCCACGAATGCCGGATCCAGTGTTTCCAGAAATTCATTCTTGCCGGCCACCAAGGTGGTTTTCAGTCGACGCACCAGTTCTTCGGTGTAGCTGGGGAACGGATAGGGCTGGAAGTCGATGCGCTTTTCCTGCCAGTCTTTGTTGACGATGGCACCATCGGCTTCGTAGCGGGCACGGTCAAGACGTTCGGGCACAAGAACCTGGGCCAGGGTGTCGTACGGGTGCGGTGTGTAGCGCTGGGCATGGTCTTTGGACAGGATGCGTGCAGTTTCGTCACGGTTGTCCTGGATCCAGGCCTGGGCCTGCACGATGCCATTTACGACCTTCTGCGTCCATTCCGGGCGGTTGACGGTGTCTTCTTCATGCATCAGGACCACGCAGCAGGCGTGGTCTTTCCAGACGTCGCCGGTAAAGCGCAGGACTTTGCCGACTTTCAGCAGTTCGGCCGAAGCGTTGAACGGTTCTGCCACGGTGTAACCGGCGATCTGGCGGTTGGCCAGCGCGGGCAGCATGTCCGAGGGGGCCATAACGACCAGTTTGACCTGCTTTTCGTTGGGTTCGCCGTCGGCAATCGGTTCAAGCCCTTTGCTTTTCAGCAAGTGCTGCAACACGACATTGTGCAGTGAGTACCAGAATGGAATCGCGACGGTGGTGCCGCCCAGTTGGGCGACATCATTGATGTCATTGCGCACCGTAATGCCTGACCCCGACATGTGGTTCCAGGCCACGACTTTGGCTTTTGACTGGCTGCCGTAGCGGGCCCACACGGTCATGGGTGACAGCAGGTGAATTGCATTGACCTGGCCGGCCAGAAAGGCCTCAACCAATTGGGCCCAGCTGCGAAACAGGCGTGGTTTTTCAACAGTCAGGCCCTGCTGTTCGAACAAACCGTTGTTATGCGCCACCAGCAGCGGCGTGGCGTCAGTGATGGGCAGGTAGCCGATACGCAGAGGCGCGTTGGGGTCGGCCGCAAAGGCCTGGCGTTGCATGCCCAGCAGGGGCAGTGCGCCCATGGCGGTGAACAGCGATGACAGTTTCAGGAACTGGCGGCGGGCGTCAAGTGATGCGTCGGAGGGTTTGAATGTGCTCATGTCGTGCTCTGTAACGTAGGGTCCGATGTCGTATTGCGCAGCGACTTAATGGGTCTGCGCAGATTTCTGGCGTGCTTTGTGCAAGGTGTGAACGATTTCCAGGCGAATGCTTTCCAGTTCGTCGATGGCGTCTTCGCGCGGGTGGGGCAGGGTGATGGCCCATTCTCCGATCAGGCGACCGGGCTGTTGGCCGATCAGAATGATGCGGTCAGCCAGTACCAGTGCTTCGTCGATGTCGTGGGTCACCATGACGGCTGCAGCCTGGTGCTTGCGGGTGATGCTGCGCAACAGGTCTTGCATTTCAGTGCGGGTGATTTCGTCAAGCGCACTGAAGGGCTCGTCGAGCAGGAGCATTTCGGGTTCACGGGCCAGGCAGCGGGCCAGGGCCGTGCGTTGTGCCATGCCGCCCGACAGTTCCGAGGGGTAGCGCTGTCGGGCCGCAGCCAGCCCCACTTCGTTGATGGCGTTGTTGATGCGCGCCAGCCGGTGAGTGTTGTCGATTTTAGGCTGGTGTTTGAAATCCAGCCCGAAGCCGACATTTTGCTCAAGATTCAGCCAGGGCAACAGGCTGGGGTCTTGAAAGACGAAACCCAGACGCGGGTGGGGGCCTTTGACCGGCTCACCGTGGATATGTACGCTGCCGGCCTGAGGTTGCTGCAACCCGGCCAGTACGCGCAGCAATGACGATTTGCCGACCCCGCTGGGGCCAAGAATGGCGACAATTTCACCTTGCGCGATTTGCAGCGAAAAATCGGTCAGTACCGTGTTGCGCGGTTTGCCCTGCGCCGCGTAGCTCAGCTGGATGCTGCGGGCTTCAAGAACGGTGGGGCGTTGGGCAGTTTGGGTCATGATGGTGAGCCGTTGATCAGGCCGCTTTGGCCTGCAATTGTTCCAGGTCGTTGATTTCTTTGCGAAGGTGTTTCAGGGCGGGCGTGACGATGGCGACAAAAACCGCTTCACGTTGGCGGCGCTGTGCGCCGTGGTTCATCAGGTAGCCCTTGGCGCCGGTGTGCAGCACTTCCGACTGGGTGGCACGCAAGGCCAGCTCTGACGTTGCAAGACGCGCTTTCAGGACGTCCAGCAGCGGGGCATCGCCCCTCTGTGCTTTCGCGGCCAGGTCGCTGATAGTCTGTTTCAGGTTCTGCAGTTCGGCGTCCAGGTCATCGGCCTGGTCATCCAGGAAGACGTTGACATGGCTGTGGGTTTTGTTGGTGGCGCGCATCGAGGCAATGCTGGCTTCAATAATGCCCAGGCCCATGCCGGTCTGGCCCAGCACGAACCCGGGTTTGATGCGCTGAATGTAGGCCTTGAATTGGGTTGGATGGGCGATAACGTCGTCATTGCTGATCACGACCTTGTCAAAGCGTACGGTCAGGGTCTGGGTGCCTTCCATGCCGGCAAAAGGCAGGCAGCGACGCAGGGTCAGGCCAGGGGTATTGCCACGCACGGCGAACATGAGGTAGCCCTCACCCTCGACATGGGCCGCCACAATCGCCAGATGGTCTTCCCCGATGTTGGACACCCAGGGCAGCGAGCCGCTGATCTCGTAACCGTTTTCGGTACGTGCAGCGCGCAGGTTGATTTTTTCAATGCCGGCCAGGTGCTTGACGGTGTTGGACATGCCGGTACCGGCCAGCAATTCACCACGTGCCACCTGGGCCAGGTAGCGCTCGCGAACGGGGGCGTTGGCGGCATTCAGCAAATACCAGGCGCAGGTTGACTGGCACCACACCATGAACGCGGTGGAGCCGCACTCGCGTGAGACCCGGGTGGTGACATTGACCTGGACGGACAAATCGAGACCCAGACCGCCCTGGTCAACGGGTACGCTGGCCGAAAAGCCACCCAGGGCACCCAGGTTCTGCAGATACGCTTGCGGGTACTGCCCTTCATCAATCGCGTTCACCAGCGGTGCAAGTTCTTGCGTCGCCTGGGTATCTACAGCGTTCAGAAGGGTGGTCGCCGAATGTGTCATGACAATGTTCCTTGGTGCGATGT
>JAAYID010000148.1 GCA_012744285.1 Alcaligenaceae bacterium | reverse complement strand
GGCATCGGTTGCATTGCGGAACACATGTTCAGCGTAATTCAGGGATGCATTGGGAAACCATCGGGCACCGGGCATGGTGCGCTCGGCCAGCACGGGGTCGATGCGGCCATCGGCCTGGACATCGAAGTACTGCCAGATCGATTTCCAGAAGTCATCGACATGATCGACCGACCACTGCCACAGGGCCTGGTAGGTGGTTTTGGGAACACCATAGTGGTGTTCGAGCCAGGTCTGGTAGTGATCAAGCGTCGACGCCTTGATTTGCTCTGGCGAGGGTTGCCACAACAAGCGGCTTTCCTGAACGGCATCGGTCATTGCAATACCTCCAGCAACGCAGATACGCCCTGAATGGAATAATGCGGCTGCTGCGCCCTGGGCAAGGCGGCAATGTCTTCAGCCGACGCCAGACCGGTATGCACAGCTACCGATACTGCGCCGCCCTGGTGGGCCATGGCATTTTCAAGCGACAAGTCGTCGCCCACAATCGCGATACGGTCTGCCGGCACGCCCAGGATTTCGCGGGCAACGGCAAACGCCTCGGCGGCTGGCTTGCCCACGATGACGGCACTTTTGCCCGTCACACTGGTGATGGCGGCGGTCAAGGCGCCGGAAATACCCAAGGTGCGCCCTTCCCGACTGGCCAGATACGGCGCGGTCGACACGGTGTACAAACCGGCCCCGGCCCAGACCGCCCGGCAGGCCGCATCAAGATCGTCGAGACGGAATTCAGGGTGCCAGCCCACCAGCACGGCATCGGCATCATCGGCACGCTCGGGCGACACAATGATGTCAAAACCCGCCTCGGCCAGCGGGCGCCAGACCCCTTCAACACCCAATACCAGCAAGCGCTTGTAGCCCTTGTTCCTGAAAATGGACACGGCCACGGCCGGCGGTGTCAGGGTGCGGTCAGGCTGAATGGCGATGCCCGCCTTGCCCAAGGCCTGAGCCAGCTGGATCGGCGTCTTGGTTGAACCGTTGGTAAACGCCACGTACGGCACATTGCGCTGATTGAGCAGCTCGATCAGTTCGATGGCACCCGGCAACGGCTGGTAGCCCGACAACATGCGGTCAGCCAAAGCGAGCGTGCCGTCAATATCAAAAATGAATCCTTCCACCGATTTCAGGTCGTTCGCCGACAACTGAGTCATGATTTAGCTCCTGCAACACCGTGGCTGCGCAATTCCATCAGAAAGCCATCGCGTTCGACGCGGGCATGAGTGACATCCGGGCGTCTGGCCAGTTCAGACAACAGTTTTTCGACCGGGGTCATCGATGGATTGTACGTTTGGCGTGCCGGCCCGGCGGCAATCATGGCATCGACCTGATCGGCCGGCATGACGGCACGCAACAGGAACTCTTCATCAGACAAATGGCGGCTGAAACGCTTGCGCAATTCGGACAGCTCGGGCATGGGCGGTTGTGCCATCAGTTCTTTGGCACGCGGCATCTGCTGGATACGGTCGCGCACGTTCGGATCGACTTCGCCCGGCGGCGTGCCAAAGCGGCCCACCACATAACGGATGACCTCGTCTGGCACATTGGCATACCGCTCGGGCGCCAGAACGTTCATGACGGCCATGGTTCCTACCACCTGGGACAGCGGCGTCACCATAATGGGATAACCCAGCTCGGCGCGCACACGCACCACTTCTTCGTATACCTCTGGGAGACGGTGCTCCTGACGGATTTCACGCAACTGCCGGCGCATCGTGCCGATCATGCCACCGGGCAACTGATGGGAAAAATAACGTTCGTCGTATTCCTGCGGCACCCCCACCGGCAAGCCTTCCGCCTGGGTGAGACGGGCAAAATACGCGCTGACTTTGCCCATGGCATCAAGGTCAAGGTCGTGGGAAACACCACGGGCCTGCAAATTGCTGACGACATTTTCCACAGCCGGCTGGCTGGTGCCGTTGGCCGCAGGCCGGGCGGCCGTATGCAGGGTATCCACCCCCAGCCCGGGGGCTTCGGGATAGGTGAACGGTGCCAGCCCGATAGTGCAATGCGAATGCAGCTCAAAGGGCTTGTCACCCATAACCGCCTTGATGGCCGGCAACAACGTACGCGCCCGCTCGGGCGTCAGCAACCCGCCCGGATCTTTCAGATAGACACGGTGAATGAAGGACTGGGCAGCCAGTTGCGCCGCCATCGTGGCGAAAAATGCATCGTCGTGAATCGGGCCTG
>JAAYID010000147.1 GCA_012744285.1 Alcaligenaceae bacterium | reverse complement strand
AGGTGTTGAAATGACAGGTTCAGGACTCGAACACGTCGTGCAGCGATTGGGCGTGAATAATGCGGACGACCCAGTGCTGCAGCACGGTGATGTCGGCGTGCTGCAGCCGCTGATTTACCCATTCGGGCAGGTCACCAAATTTTTGTTGCAGTTGAGCATGAAGCATGCCTGCAATTCCGGTGTGGATACCTTATTCTATGCCTTTTTGCATGCCGATTTCTTCAGAGGCCTGTTTTTCACGGCGCAGGCGTACGCGTTGAAAGCTGTTGAGTCGTTCCATGGTGTGTTCATCCTCGATATGCTGGGCGGCGTCGTAAAAGGCGTCTTCCTGCGGTTCGGGCAAGGTCAGCAGGGTATCAATGACCAGCATCAGCTGAAACCGCTGGTTAACGCTATAGCTCCAATATTTCAATAGTTTAGCCAATTCCAGCTTGCTGACCAAGCGGGTCTGGTCGGGCTGGGTGGCGCGACAGGCCAGTTGGGCCAGAACGACGACGGCAAAGGGGTTGGTAGGGGCAATAGCGTACAGTTCCTCCAGTCGCACATTCCATCTGGCCAGCCTGAAGCCCGAACCCCTTGTGCATGTTTCCAGTCGTCGCCACAGATCCATGGTTGCTCCTTCCGATGGCCACCAAGCTGGCAGCACGTAGGGCTACTGTATCGAGGCGCTCATTTGGCGGCTATTCGCAAAGGTACGAATGGATCAACGTGGCATGGTTGAATGGACTAACACCTGTGAGGCAATGTCCATGTTGATGTCCATGTATTTGTATCCTGATTAATCGGTCAAGACGCATTTGTTGCGTTTTGCCGGTAACTCACAGCCGTGTTATTTCATTTATCATGAGATTCGCGTGTTCCACAGAGCAAAATTTTTGCGGCAAACAACGCCTGCTGTCATTTTAGGCTAACCCCAGGCTCATTCCATTGACACATTTCGGAGCATCTCACATGAATTTCAGAACGTATTTGAACCCGATCCGCGTAGTTTTGGCAGCGGCCTCATTTATCGCTGTGTCGGGCCAGGCGGTGGCAGCTGAACTGCCTTCGTTATCCACGTTTGCAGAAAAGACATTTGCCGTTCCCGAGGGCACCATTGCCGACAAGCTGGTTTCATCCCGGTTTCCGCAGGCAAAATTCGAGTACTACCGTAGTGTTTCTGATGCGGCTGCGGCGCTTGGGGCGGGTAAGGTTGATGTGGTTGCCTATGATGAGCCAATTCTGAAAAACATTGCGGCTAAAAGTGCCGGTGAACTGGTGGTGCTGCCGGAAATGCTAACGGTAGATGAATACGGGTTTGGTGTTCGGCCGGGTGATGCTGCCCTGAAACAGTCGATTGATACGGTTCTTGCGGCACTTCGGAAAGACGGTGTTTATGCGGCCATGCGCAAGCGCTGGTTGCCCGACAGTGGTGCCCCGGCGGTCATGCCTGAAATACCGTTGACCGGTAAAAACGGGGTGTTGCGCCTGGGAACGGCGGCGGTCACCGAGCCGTTTTCGTTTGTTGATGCCAGGCAGCAGGTTACCGGTTTCGATATTGAACTGGCCCATCGCATTGCCCAGCAGCAGGGCAAAACCCTCGAGATCGTCAATATGGGGTTTGGTGAATTGATTCCCGCGCTGCTTGCCGGCAAGGTTGACTTGATCGGGGCCTGTATCACCATTTCACCTGAGCGTTCAGAAAAAATACTGTTTTCTGACTCGTATTACACGGGTGGCATCGGTGCGCTGGTGCGTAAACCGTAATTCTGGTGTCCGATTGGCTCGCGGGTGCCGGGCACCCGGCTGGTCGGCCCCCAAGCGGGAATGATGCGGCAACCGACGGCCTTTTTCTCCAAAAAGGTTTATCGCTGTAAAGCCTGACACCGCTGATCAAGCCTGACGTGGATCAGGCTTTTTTTCTATTGAGGTCGTGCAGCAATTGTTGCATCACCTGACGTTTTCTTTCGTTTTCATTTTCAAGGCGCTGGTTGACACTTCGGACAACGCTGGTGCGGGTAACCTTTGGCTTCATGCCGGGCACGTCTTTGAGCTTTTCGCCCCGTGCGGATACGGCCATCCGTGTGTCGTCACCTCGGATATCGTCTTCGGTGATTTTTTTCTGGCTTTCCGGTGATTTCCGCAACAAAGACAGCAAGTTTTTCAGAAACGACATCAGGCCTCCCGTTTGAAGATGGCAATTCAGAAAATGACTGTTTACGTCATTTTGTATCTTTATGGATCTGCATGCTAGTACAAATAGCACGGCTTTGTAAATGGCCGTTATCCCGGTGTCATTGTTGGGGTGAGGATGGAAATCGGCATAGGGGGTCTCCATTATAGGAGACACCCCTGCCACACCACCCGGCATGCGGGTCCGCACCGGGCGGTTCGAGCGTTTGAGGTCATGACAGT
>JAAYID010000146.1 GCA_012744285.1 Alcaligenaceae bacterium | reverse complement strand
GCAATTTCGGATACCCAGAACTCCCAGTTTGTTGTTCAATAGAGGCTGTTTTCTGGGAGTTTTATTTCGATGTTTGCCTGCCCTGCCACTGATGATTTTTTTCGTTCTCGCATTGATCAGATGATTGACCTGCGTCATCCGTTGGCGGTGTTGTCCTCGCGCATGCCGTGGCAGGAGCTTGAGGCTCGGGTGTCAAACTTGTTTGTTCGTAAAGCGCACGAAGGGGTGGCGATGCCGGACCTGGATTTGTTTGGTGAGAAGCCGCAACGTCAGGCCTCGCGCAGCAATGCCGGTCGTCCACGTGTGCCGCTTCGGATCATGATTTCGCTGCTGTATCTGAAGCATGCGTTCAACGAATCGGATGAGGGTGTCGTGGCACGTTGGTCAGATACGCCACGTTGGCAGTTTTTCTCGGGACAAAGTTACTACGAAGACCGCTTACCCTGCGATGCCACCACGTTGGTGAAGTTTCGCAAGCTGTTGGGCGAAGAAGGGGTTGAAGAGTTGCTGGCACAGACCATCAACGTGGCCGTCGAACTCAAGCTGATCAAGCCCCAGGAGTTGAGCCGCGTGATTGTGGACAGCACCGTGCAGGCAAAAGCCATTGCGCACCCCACAGACAGCCGCCTGTTAGAGACCGCGCGGATCAAACTGGTGGATGCCGCCAAAGCGGTGGGCATTTCGCTCAAGCAAACCTTTGCCAAAGAAGGTGCACAACTGAGCCGCCAGGCGGGCCGTTATGCCCATGCCCGCCAGTTCAAACGCATGCGCCGGGCCATTAAACGTCAACGAACCATTGTGGGTCGCTTGTCGCGTGAGATGGATCGCAAGGCCAATGTGCTCGGTCAGGCGGTACGCGCCGCCCTGGATCAGGTCTTGAACAAGGCAAATCGTATCGCGGCCCAAAGCGCTCAGCGCAAGAGCGTCAAAGGCCAGCCCAAGCTGTATGCCTGGCACGCCCCGGAAGTCGACTGTATCAGCAAGGGCAAAGCGCGTCGGCCCTATGAGTTCGGTGTCAAGGTCGGGATTGCCAGCACGTTCAAGGGCAATTTGATCGTAGGCGCACGGGCGTTTCATCGTAATCCATACGATGGGCATACGCTCAATGAGCAGCTTGAACAGGCCACGATTCTGATGCAAGACTGTGCGCCGGCACCCGACACGGTCTTTGTAGACCTGGGTTACCGGGGCGTGGATGCCGATAATCCGCAGATGCGCATTGTGCATCGGGGCAAACCCAAAAGGCTGACGGCGTTGGAACGACAGCAGCTGAAACGCCGTCAGGCCATTGAGCCGATCATCGGCCACCTGAAAGCGGATCACCGCATGGATCGCTGTCACCTTAAAGGTGAAGAAGGTGACCGGCTGCATGCCGTGTTGTGCGCGGCGGGCTACAACCTCAAATGGTTGCTGCGTATGATTGCCAAGAAGGGGGTACCCTTCTTGCAGGTCCTTTTTTTGCGCCTGAAAAAAGGCACCGCCGTGAGGGCGTTGCTGACGGCATTGGCGTGGGAGGCGGGTGCTGACCGGTTAAACCGTCATCGCAGCGTCATGCAAAGACCCATGTTGGCGGCGTGACGCAGCGTCTTGAATGGCCGTTTTCGGCCAGAATGAATAAATCAGGGCCGACTACATAGTTCAAGAAT
>JAAYID010000145.1 GCA_012744285.1 Alcaligenaceae bacterium | reverse complement strand
CCCGGCAGCCTGCCGCAACTCGGGCGATACCAGAATACGACCGGCCGCGTCCATGTCGACATCAAGTGCATTACCCAGCAACAACCGTTGCAACGCTCGCGCCGACATCGGAAAACGTGCGATGACATCACGGCGCTCTTCCCAGACGCTGCGTGGATACACCAGCAAGCAGCCATCAGGGTGGCGGGTAAGCGTCAGACGCCCCTGCTCGGCGGAAACAAGCGCGTCACGATGCCGGGTGGGTATCGAAACCCGCCCCTTGGCATCGAGAGTTAACGCACTGCATCCCTGGAACACATTTCCCCCACTTTTTTGCACATTTTCCTACTTTTTCCCACTCTACGACAATGGCAACACGCGGTCAAGCGCTCAAGGTCATTTTTTTCAATGACAACAAGTACTTACAGCCAAATCAAAGATTTTTAACCGGGAATTTCTTTCGTTAAATCAAGGGATTGGAAGATCAATTGGAAGTGCTTTATGCGCACCGCCGCACGAAACCCTACCGGGTTTGCAACCGGATGCGAAAAAAGGATGCAATGAAGACGGGACAGGCCTGTAGGCCGGATTCTGTACACCGGGGCAAACCCCGATGGGCAATCATTCGTCTTGGCACACCATTACTGACGTGCTCTGGCCACCTACCCGCATACTCGGACGGGCCGCCCTTTGAGCCCGAGGGCTCGTCGTATGCCTATTTGGTGTTGCTCCGGATAGAGGTTACCGCGTTTCACCCAGCTACGCTGTGCCCTGAAAACAGGACACGCCGCACGGAAGTCGCCGTGTCAGTGCATGCAAGCATGCCCGCGCATCAGTCTCGTCTCTGTGGCCCTGTTCCTCGGCTTGCAGGTGATGACACCTGCTTGCCGGACGGCTGTTAGCCGCTACCCTGCCCTGTGGAGTCCGGACCTTCCTCGATATACGTGATACCGCGATTGCCCGGCCTGCCCCGCCCGGGCATTGTAGCCAAATTAAATGCGCCTCACTGAACGAAACGCCACAAACTGCGACAATACACATCATTCTTCTATATGCATGTATTTATATGGCCGCCACCCCACTCGTTACTCTGACCCGACTTCAATTGGCCTATGGCCACCATCCCTTGCTCGACAATGCCGATCTGACCATCGCTACCCATGAGCGCGTGGGTCTTATCGGGCGCAATGGTGCAGGCAAGTCATCACTGCTCAAGCTGATTGACGGTCGAACCGTACCCGATGACGGTGAGGTCATGCGGGTTGGCGGATTAAAAATAGCCACCGTCGAACAAGAGCCCGACCTGTCACCCGACCAAACCGTCCTTGAAGTCCTGAGCGGTAATTACACTGAGCACGAAGACTGGTCACGCCCGGCCAGGGCCCAGGCACTGATTGATGAGCTGGGTCTTGACCCGAACGCCCTGATCGACGGCCTGTCGGGGGGGACCCGCAAGCGGGTAGCGCTGGCCAGCGCTCTGGCCGACGAACCCGATCTGCTGCTGCTCGACGAACCGACCAACCACCTTGACTTCACCGGTATCGGATGGCTTGAACAACGTCTGCAACAGGCGCGCTGCTCTGTGATCCTCATTACGCACGACCGCCGCTTTCTTGACGCCGTTGCCACCCGGATCGTCGAACTGGATCGCGGAAAACTGTTCAGCTTCCCGGGCAATTTCAGTCAGTGGCAGCAGCGCAAAGCCGAATGGCTTGAAGCCGAGAAAGCGCAAAATGCCAAGTTCGACAAGGTGCTTGCCCAGGAAGAAATCTGGATTCGAAAAGGGGTTGAAGCACGCCGCACACGCAACGAAGGCCGCGTGCTCCGCCTTGAACAACTACGCCGCGACCGGGCCGCACGCCGCGAGCGCACAGGCAATGTCAGCCTGGCCATCGCCGAAGGCCAACGCTCCGGGAAACTGGTCGCCGAACTTGACCACGTCTCGCATGGCTACGATGGCCATCTGTTGATCAACGATTTCTCCACCGTCATTTTGCGACAAGACCGTATCGGCCTGATCGGGCCAAACGGCGTCGGAAAAACAACCCTGCTGAAAATCATCCTCGGCGAGCTCAAACCCGATTCCGGTACCGTCAAACTGGGTACAAACATCACGGTGGGCTATTTCGACCAAATGCGCTCGCAACTCGATGAGAGCGCCACCTTGGCTGACACCATCAGCCCCGGCAGTGAATGGGTCGAAATTGGAAACCAGCGCAAGCACATCATGAGCTACCTGGAAGATTTCCTCTTCCCGCCCGCCCGCGCCAAATCGCCGGTCAGCAGCCTTTCCGGTGGCGAACGCGCCCGTCTGGTGCTGGCTCGACTGTTTGCTCGTCCAACCAATGTGCTGGTCATGGACGAACCCACCAACGATCTGGACATCGAAACCCTTGAGCTTCTGGAAGAGTTGCTGCAAGACTATCAAGGCACAGTACTGCTGGTCAGTCACGACCGCGCCTTTCTGAATAACGTCGTCACGCAAACCATTGCCTGGGAAGGCAACGCACGTTGGCGCGAATATGCAGGCGGCTACGATGACTGGCTGGAACAACGGCCTGATGACGTCCCGCAACGCCGCGCTGCGGGCCATGCCGAACCCGAACTATCGCAGCTCGTCGGGCAGGCTCCAGAAGCCGCCTCGTTGCCTACAGCCGATCAGGAAACAAAACCCGCATCAACACGCCCCAAGCCAGTCAAAACTGCACGTATCACGTCGTGGGAACAAAAAGAACTGGACGGATTGCCCGACGCGATCGGCGCGCTTGAGGCACGTCAGGCCATGCTGGTAGAGCAACTGGCCGATGGCAGCCTGTACGCCAATGATCCCGCCAAGGTTCAGGACATCAATGCCCAGCTGGAAGAAATCGACGCTGACCTGATGCGACTGTTTGAACGCTGGGAAACCCTGGAAGCCAAACGTGCCGGGTCGGAATAAACCTGCTGTGAGACGGCACGTTGAATCGTGCGGCAAGACGATATTTCCGTTTTGATGGCAGGCCTTGAAACACCCGCTGAACATCTGCCTCACACGAGATGACCTGAGGCAGACGCTTCTTAATCCTGAGCGATAGTTACAAGCCGCAACGGCTACTTTGCTCCGGAACTATACCCGCCCGGGACTTGACTCAACCCCGAACGATGCTCCAGGGCAGTTGCTCACCGGCGGCCAAGGGCACTAAATCTGCCTGGTCCGGATGGACCCGCTCTGGAATGTCGAATGCCTGGCGCTGAAGTGTCAGCGTACCCTGGTTAACCGGCAACCCGTAAAATGCGGGCCCGTTCAGGCTTGCAAACGCCTCTAACCGATCAAGCCGCCCCACGGAGTCGAATGCCGTGGCATACAGTTCCATGGCATGCAGTGCGGTATAACACCCCGCGCAACCGCATGCATTTTCTTTGGCATTACGCGAATGCGGAGCACTGTCAGTGCCCAGGAAGAACCGGTTGCTGGGACTGGTAGCGGCCTCGAGCAATGCCTGGCGATGCGTTTCGCGTTTCAAGACCGGCAGGCAGTACCAATGCGGCCGTACTCCACCGCGAAATAAAGCATTGCGGTTATAAAGCAAGTGATGAGCGGTTATTGTTGCTCCTGTGGGCCCCTCGGCATCGCGTACGTATTCCACGCCTTGTCGTGTTGTCAAATGTTCGAACACGACTTTCAGCGCTGGAAATGCCTTGCGTAAGGGAATCATGACACGATCGATAAAAACAGCCTCGCGATCAAAAATGTCAACGTCAGGGTCAGTAACCTCGCCATGAACAAGCAACGGCAACCCCGTATCTTGCAAGGCTTCAAGCGCGCCGGTGCAATACCGTAGCAAATTGGTCACGCCTGCATCAGAATTGGTGGTTGCCCCTGCCGGATAAAGCTTCACACCGTATACAATGCCGCTTCCCGACGCTTTGCGTATTTCATCTGCCGGCGTATTGTCAGTCAAATATAGCGTCATCAGTGGCGTAAATGATGATGTAGGCAAGCCGCTGTCTTGCAGCGCCTGCACTATGCGGCTGCGGTAGCCCTGTGCTGCTTCTGTAGTTGTCACGGGTGGTGTCAGATTGGGCATGACAATGGCCCGACCAAACTGACGGGCAGTGTCAGCGACCACGGCGCGCAACATGGCGCCATCACGCAAATGCAGGTGCCAATCATCCGGACGTTTGATGGTTAAAGTTGAAATCGACGAAGTCATGAATACCTTCTAGATGAATACGGCGCATCGGATCTGACAACTGCGAACCAACGGTTCGGCGCTGATTTTACCGATGCGCAGGCAGAAAAAATCGGGTACAAACTCTTTTGCTGTCAGGGCCAAGACGCGTTATGCTCGTCCCTGACGTTTTTTATTCAATATGGAGCAATTTTTTATGGCAACTACTGCAAAAACCGCGCGCAAACCAAATGCGGCGTTCATGAAGCCACTGACCCCTAGCGACACGCTGGCCGCCGTTGTCGGGGCCAAACCGTTGCCGCGCACCGAAGTCACCAAAAAACTCTGGGACTACATTAAAAAGAACAATCTTCAAGATCCGGAAAACCGTCGCAACATTAACGCTGACGATAAACTTCGCCCGATTTTTGGCAAAGACCAGGTTTCCATGTTCGAAATGACCAAATTGGTCAGCGCCCACCTGAAGTAAACGCCTGGAAAAGGCACGTGCCCCGTCATGTCTACAGGCACAAAGGGCAAGCAAGCCGCACCTGCACGCTGCAAAATCACAGCGATGCGGTGCGGTTTTTTTATCAGGCACATTTCTGTTCGCCAACACCCGAACAAACTGGCGCAGACTAAGTGTTCCGGGCGTTGAACACGTTAAAGCTCAGGTGCGGGTGCATTACCCTCGACTAATGCCAACCAGCCTTTGATCAGGCGATAGACCACCCAAATCAGGGCCGCCAACCCGGTAATCCAGCCGATAAAAATGAATGTCAGGATTGCGCTGATCAGGAACCACAACAGCCCCCACCAAAACGTCTTGATCACCCAGTCGAAATGTACGGCATAAATCGTACCGGCCGCATCACTGCGCTTCATGTACGCCAGAACCATTGATGCTATTGTCGCAACACCAATAAAGCCGGCGGTGACAACACCCAGTGCAAACAGACCATAAATAATGTGTGTCAGCCACTTGAGTGACAAACCGTTGTTTTCTTCCGGCGGTAATGCGTCGGTCATAAACCCTCCAATACACAGGTGTCAGATAATGTGGGTAGTATTTTAACCCGTCACACTCAGCAGACATCCATTCGCCACCTCTTCACCCTTTGGCATGCCAATTTGTTATGGACACGATCACTCTTTCTCCGCATCCGTTCAGCGCCTTGAACCTTAACATGATGCTGGTTATTTACCTTATCGCGATCACAGCAGAAGCCATGTCTGGTGCATTGGCCGCAGGACGCCGCCGAATGGATATTTTTGGTGTCGCCGTCATCGCCTCTGTCACGGCCCTGGGCGGGGGCACAATACGTGACGTTATTCTCGGTAACTACCCCATCGGGTGGACGCAACATCCTGAATACCTCTACATCGTACTGAGTGCCGGACTGATAACCGTCCTGGTTGCCCGTTACATGCACCACCTGAAGCAGACATTTCTTGTACTTGATGCGCTTGGACTTGTTGCATTCTCAGTGATCGGCTGCACAATCGCACTTGGATTGAACTACACGACAGCCGTTGTCATCATTGCGGGGATGTTGACAGGGATCAGTGGGGGCGTTGTGCGCGATGTGCTGTGCAACCAGGTACCCATTGTTTTCAGGCGTGAGCTTTACGCAAGCGTATCATTGTTCGTCTGTGTTCTTTTCCTGATTCTGAAAAGTTTCGGATTGGGAGAAAACATCACGATGCT
>JAAYID010000144.1 GCA_012744285.1 Alcaligenaceae bacterium | reverse complement strand
TCAACAGTAATCAGGCTTTGCTCTGCCGCGACGGTGTCACCTTCCGCGACCAGCACCTCAATGACTTCGACTTCGGCAAAGTCTCCAATGTCAGGCACTTCGACCATTACACGTTCGCTGACGGCGGCAGGTGCCGCAGCCACCACCGCAGGCGCAGGCACGGCAACGGCAGAAGCAGGCGCCACAGCAGAAGTGGCGCTGGCTGCAGCGGCAGGGGCCGTCGTGGTGGCGGCTTCAGCTTCCAGCTCAAGAATCAGCGAACCTTCCTTGACCTTGTCGCCAACCTTGATCTTGACGGACTTGACCCGCCCGGATGCCGTTGACGGGATTTCCATGGAGGCCTTGTCAGATTCGACGGTAATCAGGCTTTGCTCTTCGTTCACCATGTCGCCCACGGCGACCATGACTTCAATGACTTCTACTTCGCTAAAGTCGCCAATATCGGGCACTTTAACTTCGACGAGGTTACTCATGTCGTCTCCCTCAGGCGTATTGCGGGTTGGCTTTGTTGGGGTTGATGCCATACTTGCGAACGGCTTCAGCCACTTTTTCAAGCGGGAACAGACCATCATCGGCCAGTGCACGCAAGGCTGCAATCGTTACAAAACGGCGGTCGACCTCGAAGTGTTCACGCAGCTTGGCACGGAAATCAGAACGGCCAAAGCCATCGGTACCCAGCACGGTGAAACGGCGGTTGTCGGGGATGAACGGGCGTACCTGATCACCGAACAGCTTGACGTAGTCGGTGGACACCACGATCGGGCCTTGCGTACCCTGCAATTGCTGTGTGACATAAGGCACCGGCAAGTCTTTGGCGTCGGGACGCAGCAAACGTTCGCGTTCACAGTCAAGACCGTTGCGACGCAGCTCGGTAAAGCTGGTAACGCTCCAGACGTCGGAAGTCACACCCCAGTCTTTTTCCAGAAGTTCCTGAGCCGCCAGCACTTCACGCAAAATGGTACCGGAACCCATCAACTGAACGTGCAGCTTGCCCGACCCATTGCTCTTGAGCTTGTACATGCCGCGAATGATGCCCTCTTCGTCGCCGGCATTCAGGCCAGGCTGGGCGTAGTTTTCGTTCATTACGGTGATGTAGTAGAAGACGTTTTCCTGGTCTTCAACCATGCGCTTGAGGCCGTTCTGGATGATGACAGCCAGCTCGTGCGCAAAAGCCGGATCGTACGACACGCAGTTCGGAATCAGCGCCGACATGATGTGACTATGGCCGTCTTCGTGCTGCAGACCCTCACCATTCAGGGTGGTACGCCCTGCCGTGCCGCCCAGCAAGAACCCGCGCGCCTGCATATCACCGGCCGCCCAGGCCAGATCACCGATACGCTGGAACCCGAACATCGAGTAATAGATGAAGAACGGGATCATGATGCGGTTATTGCTGGAATACGACGTGGCCGCCGCAATCCAGGAACTGAACGCACCTGCTTCGTTAATGCCTTCCTGCAACAATTGACCGTCAGCGGACTCTTTGTAGTACATGACCTGGTCTTTGTCGACCGGCACATATTTCTGGCCTTCGGGGGCATAAATACCGATCTGACGGAACAAGCCTTCCATACCGAAAGTACGCGATTCGTCAGCCAGAATGGGAACCACGCGCGGTGCCAGTTCCTTGTCGCGCAGAATCTGGTTCAGAATGCGGACAAACCCCTGTGTCGTTGAAATTTCACGGCCTTCTGCAGTGGGTTCAAGCACAGCCTTGAATGTATCAAGCGCGGGGGCCTTGAACTGCTCGTCAGCACGCGTGCGGCGCTTGGGCAGGTAACCGCCCAGCGCACGACGACGCTCGTGCAGGTACTTCATTTCGGGCGAATCTTCGGCCGGTTTCATGTACGGCAACTCTTCGAGCTTGTCGTCGGGCACCGGAATGTTGAAGCGGTCGCGGAAACCACGAATGGTTTCGAGATCCAGTTTCTTTTGCTGGTGCGAAGGGTTCTTGGCCTGACCGGCCTGACCCATACCGTAACCCTTGATGGTCTTGGCCAGAATAACGGTAGGCTGACCCTTGTGGTTGACCGCTGAATGGAACGCGGCATACACCTTGTGAGGGTCGTGACCACCACGGTTCAGACGCCAGACGTCTTCGTCGCTCATGCGGCTGACCAGTTCCAGCAATTTGGGGTGTTTGCCAAAGAATTTTTCGCGAACGTAGGCGCCGTCATTGGCCTTGTAGGCCTGATATTCACCGTCGACGGTTTCTTCCATGATGCGGCGCAAGATGCCTTCTTTGTCACGGGCAAGCAACGGATCCCAGTAACCGCCCCACAACAGCTTGATCACATTCCAGCCGCTACCGCGGAAGTCGCCTTCCAGTTCCTGAATGATCTTGCCATTACCACGCACAGGGCCATCAAGACGCTGCAGGTTGCAGTTAACGACGAAAATCAGGTTATCGAGCTTTTCGCGCGCCGCCAGGCTGATCGCACCCAACGATTCAGGCTCGTCCATTTCACCGTCACCGCAGAACACCCAGACTTTACGCTTGCTGGTATCGGCAATGCCACGGGCATGCAGATACTTCAGGAAACGGGCCTGATAAATGGCCGTGATCGGGCCCAGACCCATGGATACGGTCGGGAACTGCCAGAATTCGGGCATGAGTTTGGGGTGCGGGTACGACGACAAGCCCTTGCCATCCACTTCCTGGCGGAAATTGTCCAGCTGCTCTTCAGTCAGGCGTCCTTCAAGAAAAGCACGCCCATAGACACCGGGTGAGCTGTGGCCCTGGAAATACACAAGATCACCACCGTGATCTTCAGTTTCAGCGTGCCAGAAATGGTTCTGGCCGCAACCAATCATGGTCGCCAACGAGGCAAATGACGCAATGTGTCCGCCAAGGTCGCCGCCATCGGGCGGGTTGTGACGGTTGGCACGCACCACCATCGCCATGGCGTTCCAGCGCACATACGAACGAATACGCGCCTCAAGCTCAAGGTTACCGGGGTGGCCTGGCTCAAGACCTGGAGGAATCGTATTGACGTAGGCCGTATTGGGCGAAAACGGGATATGCGCACCGGAACGGCGCGCCAGATCAACCAGACGCTCAAGCAAGAAGTGGGCACGTTCAGGACCCTCCTGTTCCAGGACGGCTTCGAGGGCATCAAGCCATTCCTGGGTTTCGACCGCGTCAATATCGGCTTGCGTGGCAATACCGACCTTTTCAAGAGAGGACATTAGGAGTCTCCTGTGTTTATGTGGAACCAAGCCCGATGGAATCGTGGCGTCTGTTGTAGCACGTTATACAGGCGAACGAAAACGCGCCGTTTACCCTGCAATTGCCGCCATTCTAGGAAAGTGTTCAGCTTTCAGCAAGCAAAATTTCACTTTATGGCATAGCTTTTCACATTATGAAATATGTCTATGAAAATTCATGAAAATAGCAAAGACGAAACCCAGTCCATCATGTCAACGCACGCTCATTGCGAGCCTGTGAAAACTGTGGTCTGCCCCACCCCTGATGTGAAATCTGTGGCCAACCCTCATACCGACAGTCCTCATCAGGACTCGGAACGACCCGGATTCACACTTGGGCTGCAGCAATACGCATTTTTCTCAAACATATAAAATAATGCCCTGAAACGTGCGCACCCCTTTATTTCAGCGCGCTTCCGCTATGGCCACTGCACCCAAAAAGTCCCTCATTCCCACTACATTCTATGAGCAGGCCCAAAAACGGCGGGGCTGGTACTGGCTCACGCCTTTCATCGTCCTCATTCTGTATTTGTGCGTCATGGGGGCTTTTTTCTGGATGCAACGTATCCAGAACGACAGCGTCATGTTCGTCACCATCGACCAGGAAGTCCGCCAGCAACGGTTGCTGATGCTGGTCGTTGCCCTGTCACTGGTGATCGTGGTCAGTTTGCTGGCCTTGTGGCGATACACGCGTTTTCGAACTCGTGCCGAAGCGGCCCTTCTGGCTGAAACCGGCTTTCGACGCGCCATGGAGAACTCCATGTCCACCGGCATGCGGGTCTTTGACATGCAAGGTCGTATTGCCTACGTAAATCCGGCATTTTGCCGCATGATCGGCTGGAATGAAGCCGACCTGATCGGACGCACGACCCCCTTCCCTTACTGGATTCCTGGCCGGCACGCCGAGCATCAGGAAACACTTGACTTGCTGCTGTCCGGGCGCACCCCCAGCAGCGGGCTTGAAATTGAGGCCCAGCGGCGCGACGGATCACGCTTCACGGCCCGCATGTACGTATCACCCTTGCGCGATCCCAATGGCGAGCAAATCGGCTGGATGACCTCGATGACCGACATCACCGAGCCCAAGCGCATTCGCGAAGCCCTGACGGCCGCGCATGAACGTTTCATGACGGTGCTTGAAGGTCTGGACGATGCCATTTCAGTCGTGGCTGACACGCCCGATGGCCTTGAGTTGCTGTTTGCCAACCGCACGTACCGCCGTTTCTTTGGTGCCCAGTCGGCCGGGCACAGCGAACTGCTGGGCGGACGGCTGGGCCGTTTCACCGACGAACTGATTGAAACCTACTCCAATTCCGCACAACGCTGGTTTGAGGTACAGCATCGCATGCTGGCCTGGACAGACGGGCGCCGCGTACGTTTGCAGGTTGCGCGTGATATTACCGAACGCCGCAATCACGAAGAAGAATCGCGCATCCAGCAAGAAAAGATCCAGCTGACCAGCCGCCTGACCACCATGGGTGAAATGGCATCATCGCTGGCGCATGAACTGAACCAGCCACTGACCGCAATTGCCAACTACAACATGGGTGCGGTCGCCATGATCAAGGCCGGCAAGGCGACACCGGAAATGTTACTGGAAGCCCTCGAAAAAGGGGCGCGCCAGGCCGAACGTGCCGGAAAAATCATCAGCCGTATCCGTGAATTCGTCAAACGCAGCGAACCACGTCGCCAACGGGTTCCTGTCAGCCGGATTCTTGACAATGCCATATCATTCGCAGACATTGACGCCCGCAAGCGTCAGGTGGCCATTGAAAAAGATCTGCCCGATGACATCCCCGACGTCCTGGCCGACCCGATTCTGATTGAACAGGTATTATTGAACCTGCTCAAGAACGGCGTCGAAGCCATGGAGCACAGCGAATATCGCACACTGCACGTTGTTGTTACCGATCAGTCGCCCATCATCGAAGTCGCCGTCATTGATCGCGGCCATGGCCTGAAAGATCCCGAACGCCTGTTCGAACCGTTTTACAGTACCAAGTCGGAAGGCCTGGGCATGGGCCTGAATATTTGTCGCACCATCATCGAATCACACCATGGTCGTCTGTGGGCGGCGGCCAACCCCGACGGGGGTACGATATTCCGGTTCACACTGCCCCGTGCTGCCCAGGAAGACCCGGCCCAGAAAGTGAATCACCAGGAGTTGCAAGCATGACCACCATTGTTTCTGATACTGTTTTTATTGTCGACGACGACGAGGCTGTACGCGACTCGTTGCGCTGGCTGCTCGAAGCCAATGGCTATCAGGTCCAGGCGTTTGAAAGCGCTGAAGTATTTCTCGAAACCTACGATCCGGAACAAATCGGCGTGCTGATCGCCGATGTTCGTATGCCCGGCATGAGCGGGCTTGAACTGCAAGAGGCGCTTATTGCGCGTAATGCCCCCCTGCCCATCGTGTTCATCACCGGACACGGCGATGTGCCCATGGCGGTGTCTACCATCAAGAAAGGTGCCGTCGATTTTCTTGAAAAACCGTTCAACGAATCCGACCTTCGTGACATCGTTGCCCGCATGCTGGAACAAGCCGCCGAAAACGCATCAAAGGCGCAGGCCCAAAAGAACCATCAGGCCGTCCTCAGCCGTCTGACCTCACGTGAACAGCAAGTGCTGGAACGCATTGTGGCGGGCCGTCTGAACAAGCAAATCGCCGGCGACCTGAACATCAGCATCAAGACAGTAGAGGCTCACCGGGCCAACATCATGGAAAAACTGCAGGTCACAACTGTTGCCGACCTGATGAAAATCGCACTGGCAGGCGCCGAAGGAACCCCCGTATGACCGCACGTATCATCGATGGCAAAGCCCTGTCCGACACCATCAAACACGACGTAGCCCTGCGCGTCACCGAACTGAAATCCAAAGGCGTCACGCCCGGTTTGGCCGTAGTGCTGGTGGGTGAAGACCCGGCCTCGACGGTGTATGTTCGCAACAAGGCGGCCGCTTGTGAAAAAGCTGGCCTGCATTCTGAAGTGATTCGCCTGCCTGCCGACATCACTGAAACCGCGCTGCTCGATGTGGTCAAAGGGCTGAACGTCAAGCCGGCCATCCATGGCATTCTGGTCCAGCTTCCCTTGCCTGCGCATCTTGACGCCGCCAAGGTCATTGAAACCATTGCCGCCGAAAAAGACGTTGATGGTTTCCATATCAGCAATGC
>JAAYID010000143.1 GCA_012744285.1 Alcaligenaceae bacterium | reverse complement strand
GCGTACACGGTGGTGTAGGTATCGTTACCCGTGCCGGTCTTGATGCTTTCGACGGCAGCGACAGCAGCTTTGTTGTCGATAGTCAGATTGCCAGTAGCAGCAGAGCCGTCAATAGTTTTTGTGAGGCCGGCAGCGTTGTTCAGCGTTGCGCTCAACGAGCCGTCTCCGGTGATAACCAGCTTGGTGGTATCTGCAATGTCAAGGTCACCCAATGCATTGTAAGCGCATGGGGAACTACATTCCCCTTCCTACCTCAAGCACAAATTTTTTCAAGAACAGCGTCGGCGCTGTCGGCCTGTAAAGCCGCCCAATTGTGCGGCAGAAGCTCATCGATCCGGCTGTTCGGGTGTGTCGGCAGGCGTGTGAGCACATCTTTTAGATAGGCGTGCGGGTTCAGGCCATTGAGCTTGGCCGATTGAATCAGACTCATGATTGCGGCCGCGCGTTTGCCCGCTCGCAATGAACCGGCAAATAGCCAATTGTTTCGACCGATGGCCACGGGTCTGATCTGCTGCTCGATGTGGTTATGCCGCCTCCCGGATTATGCCGACTTGTGCCTGCAAAGCCCTTGCCAGGCAGCATATGCAGCTTCCGGCAGGCGGCATAATCATAAGCTCTCCAGAAAGGTCAGCAGTGAATCGGCTGGCTTATAGCGGGCAGGCACAACGCCACTTGGGTCGGTGTATGCCAGTGCTTGCTCTTTCAGCCTCATGTCGGCGTGCAGGTAAAGCTGGGTTGTTTCTGTCGACTCATGGCCAAGCCACAGGGCAATCACGCTTAAATCCACACCATGCATGAGCAAGTTCATGGCCGCAGCATGCCGCAAGGTATGGGGTGTCACTGTTTTTTCGTTCAACGAAGGACAAACGGCACGCGCTGTTGCAACATGGCGCGCCACAAGTTTTTGCACTGCATCCGCACTCATCGGTCCGCCGCGAACGCTCGGGAAGACAGGATCATTAGGCGCACCCGAATGACGGCGCAACCAGTCCTTCAGAACGGCCACCACATCCGGCCGCAGTGGTGTGCAACGCATCTTTCGGCCTTTGCCCAGACAACGGACATGCGGTCCTGTGCCCAGCACCACATCCTGGCGACGCAAGGCTCGGAGCTCACTATTGCGCAACCCTGTTTGAAACGCAACAAGCAACAAGGCGCGATCCCGGCTGCCGATCCAGGTTTGCGGATCGGGTGCGCCAATCAGTGCCTGAGCTTCCTCGGGCGTGATGAACTCGACCGGACGCTTTGCACAGCGTTTGACTGGAAGGGACAGAATACGTTGACATTGCAGGCCCATGGCGGGTTCGTTCACAGCAACAAACTGGAAGAACGCGTGTATGCCCGCCAGACGCGCATTGCGGGTGCGCACGCAATTACCTCGATGCTGCTCAAGATGGCCCAGAAACTTCTCGATCAAGGCCAGATCAAGGTCTTGAAGACGCAGGTTTGACGATGTGCGCCCGGTTTGTTCGGTGGCAAAAGCCAGCAATAGCCGAAATGTATCGCGGTAACTGGCCACAGTGTGTGCACTGACCCCTTGTTGCACCCGCAGTCGTTGCGTAAAAAACTGCTGGATCAGCGTCGATAAACGTTCAGCACTCATAACCGTGCTCCTGGCGCTGTGTGTTTATCCAGGTAGGTCGCCGCCGCCTCGAGCAATTCCGGAACAGCCTGTATGTACCAGTACGTCAAACCGACATCCACATGCCCAAGATAGGTCGCCAGCTTTGGCAGTTCACGGGTAACATCGTACCCCTCGCGATGCCATTGAACCATCCTGTCTGTTGCAAATGTGTGTCGAAAGTCTTGCAGGCGTGGCCCCCGGCCATAACGTTGGCCAGAACGTGCAGGTCTCAAGCCGATTGCCTGTGACATTCTGGCAAACATGGAGCGTGCTGTCGATGCCTTCAATCGTTGTCCATGCTCACCCACCAGAAAAGCATGGCTTGAACGATGAGGGCAAATTCTGTCCCGGTCGCTTCTATAGTTCTCAAGGGCTATGCGCGTTGATTCATGCACAGGAACGAAGCGTGACTTGCCGAATTTAGACTCTCGAATGGACAGGATCCCGTTCGTCAAATCCACATCATTACAATCAAGGCTCAAGGCCTCGCTGGGCCGCAGCCCTGTCGCCACCAAAAGCCCGATCAGGGTGGCGTAGGTCAGCGCCCGCATGCCCGTGCGTGACCGCAGTTGGGCGGCCTGACGCATCAAAAACTCAATCTCCTGGGGTGTATAAATGTGAGGCGTGTTACGGCGGCGCCTCGCTTCCAACAGCCTGGCAGGGGGCACTTCGGTTCGTGGGTCAATGGCAAGCATCCAGCGTGCAAAGCCACGTACTTGAGAAAGCCTGCGTGCCCAGGTTGCACGCTCGACATCGGCAGGCTGCATGGCCCAACGCAGGGCAAGCGCAATCGTGATGTGATCGGACTGTTCATCCGCGAGAAAATCAAGAAAGTGGTCCAGTGAGTGGGCCGGTTCATAGAAAGAGGCCCCCAGTGCCCGACGGGCGGCCACATACTGAACAAGGTGGTCACGAAGGGTCGTCATCATGCACTCCCCACCATCGGCCAGGGTTTAGCCACCTGACGAAGATCCTCAAAAGCCACCTTGGCGTAAATGGCTGTGCTGTCCTCTGAACGATGCCGCATGACTTGCGCAATTTGCGCCATTGAAGCTCCTTGGCGGATCAGTGTGGTGGCCAACCCATGACGAAACAGATGGGCGGCTCCCCGGCCGGGAGGTCGAAAGCCAACACGTGCAAACGCCTTGCGCACAATGTGCCCGATGGCGGCTGGGCCTGTCAAACCCGTATGGGGTGCCCATGTGCGTAGGAACACATGCCGTGATGAAGATACGGCACGCCCGTTGCGCAGATAGGCAGCCAAGGCTTCACCAACATCTGAGAGTAACGGCACGCGTTCCTCGACATTGCCCTTGCCGTGAATGACCAGCTCGGCCGATCGCCAACGAATGTCATCCAGCGTCAATGCCACGATCTCGCCCGCACGTAAACCGAGTCGGGCCAGTAGTAACAAGATGGCATAGTCCCGACATCCCGTTGGTGTGCGTCTGTTCGTGGCGGCAAGAATGGCCTGCTGCTGACTTGCGGGCAGCGGTGATGGCACTGTGGATTGCCGCCATCTGCGGACGCTGGGCAGCGAGTCCGCCTGGTTTGTTGGTGTCAGCCCAGCGAGAAACAGGAAACGACAGAACGAGCGTAAGGCAACGGCCATCAATCGTACGAATTCGCCGGAACGACCCTGGCTTCGGGTGAGCAAATGCTGTCGTAGCGTGGTCGCTTCAAAGACCTGGGGCGCCACCCGCCCTGCACTGAGCGTCTGGCCTTGGATATAGTCACGGATGTAGGGGATATAGACGAGTACGGTGTTCTTTGCAAGGCCAAGGTCGTGCGTCAGATAGGTGCCATAACGCTCAAGCAACCGGTCTGCTTCGAACGGCTCGTTCCGATCTGGGGCTGACCGGGCGATCTGGTGACGACGCAGGTAGCCAAGGAAAAGTAGCATAACGCTGCGCTCAAACCGAATCCGGTCATGCGCGGTGTTACGCAAACGCGCCAGGAAACTGGAAATCGTGGACTCATCAAAATGGGGGAACACTATGTCATTACGCTCAAGCCATCGGGAGAAGGCCGACAGTACCCAAAACTTTTTGCGTAGTGTTCCGTGAGCATAGCCGGCTTGGCGCAGGTCATCAAAAAATGCATTGACGTGATCTCCCAGTAGCCCGGCAGGTTCACGACAGTTGATGGAATGGTTCGTTGTATCCATGCTGACTCTCCTGGCCAGCGTGATTGCCAGCCTGAAGAAATCATACGTATTATGCCGCCTGCCGGAAGCTAAAAACCTTGCCTGGCAGGGGCTTGGCAGGCACAAGTCGGCATAATCCGGGAGGCGGCATAACCACATCGAGCAGCAGATCAGACCCGTGGCCGTTGGAAGATCCAACTGGCTCTTTGCAGGCTCATTGCGTGCCGGTAAACGCGCAGCGGCCATCATGAGTCTGATTCAATCGGCCAAGCTCAATGGCCTGAACCCGCACGCCTATCTAAAAGATGTGCTCACACGCCTGCCGACACACCCGAACAGCCGGATCGATGAGCTTCTGCCG
>JAAYID010000142.1 GCA_012744285.1 Alcaligenaceae bacterium | reverse complement strand
CCACAGCCATACTTGGTGCCGGTCAGGCCCAGTTCGTCACGCAAAACCCATAGCAGGGGGGTGTCGTCGGGGACATCAATGTCTTTGGTCTGTCCGTTGATCTGGAGTTGTGTCATGGGAAAGTCCTGTTCTGGATGGCAAAGCCGTTCAAAAACATACTACGGCTTGAAAAATAATGCTGTTTATTCTGCTGTAAAAACAAATGACATGTAGAGGTCCATTTGGCGGACCATTACATTAGGTGACGATTGGTCGGGGCAGCGTCACGAATGGTTATAAAAAATAATGGTTAAAAAGTCGCGGTGAATGAATCTTATGACAGCAGATGAGCATCCCGGTTCCCGTGGCAGTATCCTTGTGGGTTATTCACGTTGTTGTGGTCTTGTCTGTCGTTGTGATCGCACCTGTTTTTGTGGCCTTGCCCGTTTCCGGAGTTTCCCTTGTTTCAACGATTCGAGCGTCTGCTTGACCCTTTTCCAGCCCATGATTCGCCGCTGCCGCCTCAACGCCTGACCGCATTTCTGTGGTCGTGTACCCGCGGCGCGCGTGGCTATATCGCTGCTTTGGCGCTGTTCAGTGCCAGTGTGTCCATTTATGAGGCCTGGCTGTTTGCCTTTCTCGGGCAAGTGGTTGATTTGTTGTCAGTCTGGCAGGTTGGCGAACCGGCGCCTGAACAGGTTCGACGTGTCTTGTGGGGTATTGCTGTCGTGGTGCTGGCCAGTGTGGGCATGGTGGCCATGCGGACATTGCTTCAGCATCAGGCGTTGGCCATCAACCTGCCGTTGCGGCTGCGCTGGAATTTCCATCGCTTGATGTTGCGTCAAAGTCTGGCTTTTTTCTCCGATGAATTCGCCGGACGGGTCACGACCAAAGTCATGCAGACGGCGCTGGCCGTGCGCGACGTATTGCTGACATTTTCCGAAATTGTGCTGGGTATCGGTGTGTATGTATTTACCATCATTGCCTTGGCGGGCAGTTTCGACCTTCGACTGATGCTGCCTTTCGTGGGTTGGGCGCTGCTGTATGGGCTGGCGATGGCGTACTTTGTGCCTCGTCTGGGCAAGGTGGGCCAAGAGCAGGCGCATGCCCGTTCATCGATGACCGGTCGCGTCACCGACGCGTACGCCAACATTACGACGGTAAAACTGTTTTCCCATACTCGTCGCGAAGCGCAGTTTGCCCGTGCTGCGATGGAGGATTTTAAAGACACGGGCTATCGGCAGATGCGTCTGGTCAGCCAGTTTGAAATCGTCAATCAGACGCTGGTGGCGCTGTTGATCCTGGCGGCCGGCGGTTATGCCGTGTGGCTCTGGCATGGAGGTGCCGTGGGTGTCGGGGCCGTCGCGGCTATTTCCGCCATGGCCTTGCGGGTCAGCGGAATGTCGCATTGGATCATGTGGCAGATGGCCACGCTGTTCGAAAACATCGGTACGGTTCAAGACGGTATCGCCACGCTGTCGCGGGCACCAAAAGTGCAAGACATCCCCGATGCCCCCGCCTTGCAGGTTTCGCAGGGTGAAGTCCGGTTTGACCGGGTTTCGTTCAATTACAACGGCGAGCGACAGGTGTTCGACGGCTTGAACCTTACCGTACGGCCCGGTGAGCGTATCGGCCTGATTGGCCGCTCGGGGGCCGGGAAGTCAACCTTGATCAACCTGTTGCTGCGGTTTTACGATATTGACGGCGGCCGCATTCTGATTGACGGTCAGGATATTTCGCAGGTGTCGCAAGACAGCTTGCGCGGTGCCATTGGCATGGTGACCCAGGATACCTCACTGCTGCATCGTTCCATTCGTGACAACATCGCCTACGGTCGTCCCGATGCTTCTGATGATGAAATACGCGCTGCCGCATGCCGGGCCCAGGCCGCCGGCTTTATCGAGCATCTGGCCGATGCCAGTGGTAACCGGGGGTACGATACCCTGGTGGGCGAGCGCGGTATCAAGTTGTCAGGCGGTCAGCGCCAGCGAATCGCCATTGCGCGTGTGATGCTCAAGAATGCACCCATTTTGTTGCTGGACGAAGCCACTAGTGCCCTGGATTCGGAAGTTGAAGCCGCCATTCAGGAAAGCCTGAACGAGATCATGCAAGGCAAGACGGTTATCGCCATTGCCCACCGGTTGTCCACCATTGCGGCGCTGGACCGGTTGATCGTCATGGATGGCGGGCAAATCATTGAGCAGGGCAGTCATGCCGAACTGCTGCAACGTAACGGAGTTTACGCCCGGCTATGGCGCCACCAGAGTGGCGGTTTTCTGGCGCAGGACGATGATTGAGGCCGTGTTTTTTCCGACCCTCAAGCCGTTGCGTTTTGGCTGGATTGGTGTGCCGCATGCCCAGTCGTTACGTACGGGCCATGCGGTTGCCGGTGGCTGCAGGCGTTGTTGCGTGTTAATGGGACGTGGTGTTCTGGCTGTGTT
>JAAYID010000141.1 GCA_012744285.1 Alcaligenaceae bacterium | reverse complement strand
CGCACACCGGGTTGAACATATTGATGTCCATGGCCCCCACAAACGGCTGCGTGAACCCCGACGCCATGGTCGACACCAGCACTTTGGGCAAACCATACGGCAAGGCCTGCATGACCGCACTGCCCAGGGTGCTGCCCATTGAGCCACCAACCGCAATGACCCCGCTGATGGGTGTACGGGCATGCAATTCAAGGGTTTTCTTGATCGCCCCCTCGATCATGACGGCCTGGCACTTGCCTTCGTGCTTGAGGTCCCGGACCTCCTGGATGGTTTTGCCGGCTGCCGCTGCAACATCTTCGGGGGTGATTTCAGCCCCGGGGGTTATTGAACGACGGATGCTGGGATCCAGATGAACGACCTCGACGCCCTGGGCCTCAAGCGTCTGGCGCACGAACTGTGCTTCAGTGGCCTTGGTATCGAGCGTGACGATCATCAGAACTTTAGGTTGTGTGGTCATGGTTGTCTCCTGTTCCACTATTTTTTCTGGTTGAGTGTTTTTTTACTGAAAAACCTTCCGGGGACAACCGGTAGAGTATTTCAGCCTGTATTCAACTATCGGGGGCTGCCACCTGCTATGGGTTCAAGGTTTTGGCCAGCGCGACAAAAAACGCCAGACTTTGCGGGTTGGCCATCGCATCGGGGTGCGCCACCTTTTCAGCAGGCGAACCCAGCAACAGGCGACGAACCGGCACTTCCATCTTCTTGCCCGTCAGCGTTCTGGGAATATCGTTGACCTGGTAGATCTGGTTGGGGACATGACGCGGCGAGGCCTTGGTACGGATCTCGTCGGCAATGCGTTTCGATAAATCATCGGTCAGAGTCTGGCCCTCGTGCAACACCACGAACAGCGGCATGAACGAAGAGCGCCCCAGGAACTCAAGGTCAACCACCATGCTGTCGCGCACTTCGGGCAACGCTTCGACAACACGATAGATTTCTGCCGTACCCATGCGGATGCCAAACCGGTTGATGGTGGAATCGGATCGGCCGTAAATCACGCTGGTGCCTCGTGGGGTAAAGCGGATCCAGTCGCCATGGCGCCACTTGCCCGGGAAGGTATCAAAGTAACTGTCCAGGTAGCGCTGGTTGCCCGGGTCATTCCAGAAGCACACCGGCATGGACGGCATGGGCTCGGTAATGACCAATTCACCCACCTCGTCAACCACCGGCTCGCCCTGCTCGTTGAAGGCATAGGCGGCCACCCCCAGCTCACGACACTGGATCTCCCCTGAATGCACCGGCAAGATGGGCGCGCAGGCCACAAACCCGGACGCAATGTCGGTACCGCCGCTGATCGATGCCAGCCACAGGTCGGCCTTGACGTTTTCATAAACCCACTCGAAGGCGTCGGTAGGCAGAGGTGAGCCTGTGGCGTTGATGGAGCGCAAGGCGTCAAGACGCGCAAACGCCTTGGGCTGCAGCCTGTCTTTCATGCAGTTGATCAGGTAGGCCGCACCACAGCCGAACAATGTGACGCCGTAGTCGTCCATGAAACGCCATAACGTGGTGTTTTCAGACCAGGCCGGGTTGCCATCGTACAAAATGACGGTGGCCCCGACCAGCAGCCCGCCCACCTGAAGATTCCAGACAATCCAGCCCGTACCGCCCAGGAAGAGCAAACGATCGCCT
>JAAYID010000140.1 GCA_012744285.1 Alcaligenaceae bacterium | reverse complement strand
GATCAACCGGGCAAGTCTCGACCTCGAACGGTTGCAGGTGGCGCGCAAGGGGCCCAAAGATTATGTCACGGAAGTCGACCAAAGCGTCGAAGCCGCCATTATCGACATGCTTAAAACGGCTTACCCTGATCACGCGTTTCTGGGTGAAGAGTCCGGCGAGCACGCCGGAGCCGAAACCCAGGGCAAGGTGCCCGAGTACCAATGGATCATCGACCCCCTCGATGGCACCAGTAACTTTATTCACGGCTTTCCCGTTTATGCCGTGTCAATTGCCCTGGCGCATCGCGGGCAGGTGTCGCACGCGGTCATCTACGACCCGTCGCGCAACGAATTGTTCACGGCCAGCCGTGGCGGCGGCGCCTTCCTGAATGACCGCCGCGTGCGCGTTTCGGGTCTGTCGCGCTATCACGATGCCATGCTCAGTGCTTACGTTCCCGACTCGGGCGGTGGTGTCTCGCCCAATTCGCGTTTCTCGAACATGCTGTCCGGTTGCGCCAGTGTGCGTCGCATGGGGGCGTCAGTTCTTGATCTGGCCTATGTGGCTTGTGGGCGTCTTGACGGTTTTTGCGGTGTCAATCTCAAGCGCTGGGATCTTGCTGCCGGTGGTCTGCTGGTACTCGAGGCCGGTGGCTTGATTGGCGATTTTCAGGGTGAGCAAACCTGGTACGAGACGGGCAGTGTGCTGGCCGCCAGCCCTAAAATATTCACACAAATGCTGGCCCATTTGCAGGCCTGATTTTCCCCTTCAGTCTCTCGTATCATGACCTCAGACATAGACGGTAGTACCAGCGGGTCCGCCCGCACCTTTATCTTCAAAGACGGCGCTGTCTGCCGCGCAAGGGGCTTCTGATGGAAGCCTTCTCGTTTGACTGGATGTTCGAGCCTGCGGCCTGGGTAGGCTTGCTGACGCTGATCGTTCTCGAGATTGTTCTCGGAATCGATAACCTCATTTTCATCGCAATCCTGGTTGAAAAACTGCCGCCCAAGCTGCGCGATCGTGCCCGGGTCATGGGGTTGTCGCTGGCGCTGCTGATGCGCCTGGGCCTTTTAACGGTCATGTCATGGCTCATCAAGCTGACCGAGCCCATCCTGTATCTGGGCCCGCTGGTTTTTTCGGGTCGCGATCTTATCCTTATCGTGGGCGGGTTCTTCCTGCTCTTCAAAGGCACCCTCGAGCTTCACGAGCGTGTTGAAGGGCGTTCGCACCAGTCTTCCGGGGCCGGCATGCACGCCAGTTTCGGCCTGATTGTGACCCAGATCATTATTCTTGACGCGGTGTTTTCGCTGGATGCGGTCATTACGGCTGTGGGCATGGTTGAACAGCTATCGGTCATGATGCTGGCCGTTGTTATCGCCATGGGTGTCATGCTGTTCGCTTCCAAGCCATTGACCCGTTTCGTCAATGCGCATCCGACCGTTGTCGTGCTGTGTCTGGGTTTTCTGCTTACCATCGGTTTTTCGCTGGTGGCCGAAGGTTTCGGTTTTGCCGTGCCCAAAGGGTATTTGTATGCGGCCATCGGTTTTTCGGTCATTATTGAAAGCCTCAATCAGTTGGCGCGTCGCAACATGCAAAAAGTTGAATTGCGTCGCCCCATGCGTGAGCGTACGGCTGAAGGCATTATGCGCATGTTGGGCAAGCAGCCCATGGTCGGGCCTGAGCAGCCTGAAGCAGCCTCTGAACAGTCCACTGTCCATGCGTTCGGCGAAGAAGAACGCAACATGGTCAGTGGGGTGCTCACCTTGGGTGACCGCACCATTCACTCCATCATGACCCCTCGCAACGATGTCTCCTGGATCAATCTGAACGATTCGGCTGATACGATCCGTGAGCAGTTGCTCAAGACACCGCACAGCTTTTTTCCGGTGTGTCGCGGGTCGCTTGACGAAGTCATTGGCATCGGGCGGGCCAAAGAAATGCTGGCCGATGTCATTACGCACGGTCAGGTCAAGCTGTCGCGTCTGCGTGACCCGCTGATTGTCCACGAGTCCATTGGTGTGCTGCGCTTGATGGAAACGCTGAAGCGTTCCCGCGGGCAACTGGTTCTGGTGACCGACGAATTTGGAACCATTGAAGGTGTTGTCACCCCGATTGATGTCTTTGAGGCCATAGCCGGCGAATTCCCCGATGAAGACGAAACTCCCGATATCGTCCAGGAAGACGAGCATCGCTGGCGTGTTGATGGTGCCGCCGATGTGCATCACCTGGAGCAGGTGTTGAACACCGCCGGTCTGGTCAACGAAGAAGAAGGGTATTCCACCTTGGCAGGCTATTTGCTCGGTCGTTTCGGGCAGCTCCCGGCGCCCGGAGACATCTGCCAGATGGTGCAGCCACATGCCAGCTTTACATTCAAGGTGTTACGTCTTGAGGGTCGGCGTATTGCCGCGGTCGAAATTGAACGAACTCCGGTATCGGACGACGATAGTTCTGCAGAAGAAGGGCGGTGATGACAGAAGGTACGTTGTATTTGCTCAAGGCCTTTTTCCTTGGAGTTATTGAAGGTTTTACCGAGTTCATTCCTGTATCCAGTACCGCGCATTTATTGCTGTTCGGAGAATGGATCAATTTTGATTCCGGTAGCAATAAAGTCTATGAGGTCGTTATCCAGTTTGGTTCAATTCTGGCGGTCATCTGGATTTTCCGTCAGCGGTTGTGGCAACTGGTGCGAGGCACCCTCAGGCGCGAGCCTACCGAGGTGGCGTTTACACGTAACTTGCTGATTGCGTTCTTGCCAGCCGCAGTTATTGGCTTTTTCACCATCAAATACATCAAGATGATGTTTCATCATCCGGCCATTTTTGTGGTGACACTGGTGCTGGGCGGTTTGGTCATGCTGTGGGTCGAGCGCAAGCCGCATATGGCCAAGCATGGGCCGCACAATACCGTAACCGGTGCCGTCCCCCCCGAAAAACCGGGCTTGGGGCAACCGGTGACGTTTGCTCTTGAAGACATTAGCTGGAAGCAGGCACTGGCCGTGGGGTTTGCCCAATGCCTGGCCATGGTGCCTGGTACGTCGCGCTCCGGAGCCACCATCATAGGCGCCATGCTGGCCGGGGTGCAGCGTAAAACCGCTACCGAGTTTTCATTCTTTCTGGCCATGCCGACGATGCTGGCAGCAACGGTTTACGACTTGTACAGGCATGGCAGTATTCTTACGGGCGAGCAAACCTGGGCTATTGTTGTCGGTTTTGTAGCGGCTTTTTTCAGTGCGCTGGTGCTGGTCAAGGCGGTGTTGCTTTGGGTGTCACGGCATACGTATCGACCGTTCGCCTGGTATCGCATCGCGTTAGGCTGCGTTGTCGGGCTGTGGCTATGGCTGGGCTAACGTCTTCATGTACCCGGCTACGGGTGGTCTTGGGCGGGCATAGCGATTTTGTACAGCCTGTCGTTAGTTAAACGGCAGCGGTTTGCAACCGGTAGCCAGTGGCGTCAATCTCCAGCCAGCCGCCTCTTGGAGGCGTAACGTCGTAATCCCAGTCGGGTAAAACGATTCGGGTCAGGGTGTTGCCGGCGGCATCGTTCAACTGGTGTGTTGCCGGCCTGTGGGTATGGCCGTGCACCATCATCTGCACATGCGCCTGCTTCAGTGCGGCACGTACCGCGTCATTATTGACATCCATGACATCGTAGTGCTTGTGCTGGTTGGCCTTCTGGCTGCGCGCCCGCGCATAGCCGGCCCATTTCAGACGCTGTGTCAGGCTGAACGATAAAAAAATTCGCTGAACCCAGCGTTTGCGTACCCAATACCTGAAGCGCTGGTAGCGGTGGTCATCGGTGCAGTATTCGTCGCCGTGGCTGAACAGCAGGGCACCTGCATCGGTTTGCAGCAAGGTTTGCTCGTCCAGCAAGGTAGCGCCGATATGGTGGCACAAACGCGTGCCCATCAGGAAGTCACGGTTGCCTCGACACAGATACAGGGGGATGGACCGGCTGGTGAGTTGCAGTGCCACCAACAGTTCGTCCAGCCATGCGGCAGGGGCGGCAATGATGTCATCGCCCACCCACACATTGAAAATATCGCCACCCAGAACAAGGGCGTCGGCGTGTTGCGCCGCCTGCGATAAAAAATCAAGGAATGCCCGGTTGGTATGCGGTGATTGAGGCCCCAGATGCGTATCAGAGGCCAACCACAGCGTACCGGGCAAATGGAGCTTATTCAACGATAGTGGCTTTCTCGATAATGACGTCTTCAACCGGAACGTCTTGGTGGAAGCCTTTGCTGCCTGTTTTTACGAGTTTGATCTTGTCGACAACGTCGGTGCCTTCAATGACTTCGCCGAAAACGGCATAACCCCAGCCATTGCTGGTTGGTGCCGTGTGGTTCAGGAAGTCGTTGTCGGCAACGTTGATGAAAAACTGTGCGGTTGCCGAGTGCGGGTCGCTGGTGCGCGCCATGGCCAGGGTGTAGCGGTTGTTGCGCAAGCCGTTATTGGCTTCGTTTTCAACCGGGTCGCGTGTATCTTTTTGCTTCATGCCGGGTTCGAATCCGCCGCCCTGGATCATGAAATTGTTGATGACGCGGTGGAAAATCGTACCGTCAAAAAAACCGTCTTTCACGTAAGTGATGAAGTTTTCAACGGTTTTAGGAGCCTTTTCGGCGTTCAGTTCAACCAGCATTTCGCCGTGGTTGGTTTGAAGCTTGACTTTCGGGTTTGTGCTCATGGTTGTACCTTCTGAAGTAGAGGAAGAGGCGATTGCCTGACCGGGCAATGCGGCCGGGAGGGCCAGCAAGACGGCACAGGCCAGGCCCAGTGCACGTCGTTTCAATGACGGCCGGGCAAAAACGGGGCGTAGTGTAAAGCTCATCGGTTTGTTGGTGCAGACGGGTTTTCAAAAAAAGATTGCAAGGTGTTGGCCTGGCGACCTGCGGCACGCAGACCGGCCTGTTCTGCCTGACGATACAGGTCGTAGGCCTTCAGCAGATGGACATTGGCAAGGTTGGCCTTGGCCTGGGCATAATTCGGGTCGGCGCGCAAGGCCATGGTCAGTGCGTCAAAGGCCTGGTCAAGATGGCCTTGGGCAAGATACAGTGATGCCATGTTGTTCCAGGGCTCGGGCAGTTCGGGGTACCGGGTGGTCATGTCAAGGTAAGTGGCCTGGGCGGCCTCGACCTTGCCCGTTGCGGTCTGCGCCCGGGCTTTCAGGAACAGCAGCTGCACGTCCTGCCCCAGTTCACCGCTGGCCGTACGCTGGGCTTCGCGTTTCTCAATGACCTCAAGTGCTTCAGCGGCACGGCCCTCGTTGATCATCGCGGTAATGCGGTCGGTAATTTGCGATGCGGTCAGCGGAATCGATGTGTCGATGCCGGGTGTAAGGGCGTCGAGCACTTTGGCCAGCCCCTGCCAACCCTGGTCGACGCGAGGTGGGTCGTTGAACAGCGGGGCATTGCTTGCCGGGGCGGATTGCGCCAGAACGGCCGTTGAGCCGGCAAAACTGCAGGCCGCCAGCACAACGGCAGGCAGGAAGCGACGAAAATTTTGAAACACCGACGTTTACCTATTGGGATAGAGTTGGGCTTGAGTTGCTATACTTATCGACCGCCATTTTAGCCTTGCTTCACATCAAACAAGTTTCACTAGCGAATGCTGCACATTTATAACACCCTTTCCCGCGGCAAAGAGCCCTTCAAGCCCGTTGAACCGGGCCATGTTCGCATGTACGTTTGCGGCATGACGGTCTATGATTTTTGCCACCTTGGGCATGCCCGCATGCTGGTCAGCTTCGATGTGGTGCAGCGCTGGTTGCGCGCCACGGGTTACACCGTCACCTATGTGCGCAACATCACCGACATTGATGACAAAATCATTCGTCGTGCGGTAGAAACCAATCGCCGGATTGGCGAAGTTACAAATTTTTACATTGATGCCATGCATGCCGACGAGCAGGCCCTGGGTGTACAAACGCCCGATGCCGAGCCGCGTGCCACGGCGCATGTGGGCGACATGCTCGATATCATCGGTCGCCTGCAAGACAAAGGCCTGGCTTATCAGGCCGACAATGGCGATGTCAATTATGCGGTTCGCAGTTTTCCGGGGTACGGGAAACTGTCGGGAAAATCGCTGGATGACCTGCGTGCCGGCGAGCGTGTGGCGGTTGATTCCGGCAAGCGAGACCCGCTCGACTTCGTACTCTGGAAGTCTGCCAAGGCAGAAGAACCGCCCGAATCCAAATGGGAATCGTCCTATGGGTTGGGCCGTCCCGGCTGGCATATTGAATGCTCTGCCATGAGCAAGGCCCTGCTGGGTTTGCCACTCGATATTCACGGTGGTGGGCCCGATCTCAAATTCCCGCACCACGAAAATGAAATTGCCCAGACCGAAGGGGCGTTCGGGGGCCAATTGGCCAACACCTGGATGCACTGCGGCCCACTAATGGTTGATAGCGACAAAATGTCCAAGTCGCTGGGTAATTTCCGAACCATTCGTGAAACGGTAGGTGTGCCCGATTCGCTGTCTGCAGATTCGGCTTCATATCGCGTCAATGTGCGCGAGGCCGAAATGTTGCGTTTTTTCATTGTTCGTAACCACTATCGCAGCATCCAGAATTACACCCCCGACAATTTGCGCGACGCGCAAAGCGCCCTCGACCGGCTGTATCAAACCTTGCATAACGTCCGGCCTGAAGTCGTCGACATCGACTGGGCCCAGCCTTCCGCTGCAGCGTTTCGAGCGGCTATGGATGATGATTTCAATACGTCGGGTGCGGTTGCCGTGCTGTTCGAGCTGGCCAATGAAGCCAACCGCAGCGGTTCGGGTCAGGTCAGCGGTTTGTTGCGAGCGCTGGGGGGGGTGCTGGGTTTGCTGCAGGCCGATCCGGCTGTCTATGTGCAGTCATCCAGCCGGTTCACTGCGTCGGATGTGTCCCGTGATGCACTCGATGCCGATGCCATTGAGGTTCTGGTTCAGGCGCGTCTGCAAGCCAAAAAAGACAAACAGTTTGCCCAGGCCGATGCCATTCGCGAACAATTGCGTCAGGCGGGTGTCGAACTGGAAGACAAGCCGGGCGGCATCACTCAGTGGCGCCGGGTGTAAGGGGCAGGTATGACCATCGTTTCAACCGAGGTTCGTCCTGACTACTGGGAAGAGGCTTCCGCCCACTTGATGCGGCGTGACCGCATTCTTAAAAAGCTGATTCCCCAGCATCGTGATCAGTGTCTGCAAGCGCCTGCGCCTGCCTTCATGACGCTGGCGCGGGCCATTATTGGCCAGCAGGTGTCCACCAAATCTGCCGATGCAGTCTGGCAGCGCTTCACTGAAAAGTGCGGGCGTCGGCCGACACCTGCATCGGTTGTCGAGCTTGATCTCGACGCCCTGCGTGCGCTGGGCTTGTCCAAGCGTAAATCTGAATACATCGCTGATCTGGCCGTTCACTTTGCTGAAAAGCGGGTAAAACCGTCAGCCTGGGCCAGCATGGACGACGAGGCGGTCATTGCCGATCTGTGCACGATCCGTGGCATTGGTCGCTGGACGGCTGAAATGTTCCTTATTTTCAATTTGCAGCGCCCCGATGTGCTTCCGCTGGATGATGCGGGCTTGCTTCGGGCGATTTCGTTACACTATTTCAGCGGTGAACCGGTATCGCGCTTCGAGGCGCGTGAAGTTGCCCAGGCGTGGGCCCCCTGGCGAACCGTCGCGACCTGGTACTTGTGGCGCAGTCTTGCGTCTGTGGCCAAGTAAAACTAAAGTCGTATGATCCCTCTCTGGAACCCAAGCTCTTATGCGTAATACTTTCCTGGAATTTGAGCAGCCTCTGGCCGAGCTCGAACAGAAAATCGAGCAACTGCGTTACATGCAGTCCGATTCTGCCGTCGATATTTCCGACGAGGTCAGCCGTTTGCAGCAAAAAAGCCAGACACTGGCCAAGAACATTTACGCCAAGCTCACCCCGTGGCAAACCGCCCTGGTGGCGCGCCACCCGCAGCGTCCCTACACGTTTGATTATGTGCGCGAAATTTTTACCGATTTTCACGAGTTGCACGGTGATCGCATGTACGCCGATGATCAATCCATTGTGGGCGGGTTGGCGCGTTTCAATGGCACGCCCTGCATGGTTATAGGCCATCAAAAAGGGCGTGATACCAAAGAGCGCTCCAGGCGTAACTTTGGGATGCCCCGACCCGAGGGGTATCGCAAGGCCTTGCGCCTGATGCGTCTGGCTGAAAAATTCCGTTTACCCGTCTTCACTTTTGTGGATACGCCGGGGGCCTATCCGGGCATCGGCGCTGAAGAGCGGGGTCAGTCTGAAGCGATCGGTCATAACCTGTACGCCATGGCCGAGCTCAAGGTGCCCATCATTTCCACCATCATCGGTGAAGGCGGTTCTGGTGGGGCCCTGGCCATCGCGGTGGGTGATGTGGTCATGATGTTGCAGTACGCCACGTATGCAGTCATCTCGCCCGAAGGCTGTGCCTCGATCCTTTGGCGCAGCGCCGACAAGGCGTCCGTTGCGGCTGAAGCGCTAGCCATCACGGCACCTCGCCTCAAAGAACTGGGTCTTGTCGACCGGGTCGTCAACGAGCCTGTTGGCGGGGCTCATCGCGACCCTAAAACCATGGCCAACCAATTGGCACGCGCTCTGGCAGACGCTTACCGTCAGGTATCCAACATGTCCACCGAGCAAATGCTTGAACATCGTTTGCAGCGTCTGATGTCGTACGGGCGCTACCAGGAAGCCCGTGCCTGATTGCGTCACTAATGTCTGAATCGCATGTTTTCAGGCTCTGATGCGCTGGTTTTGAAGATTCATCGGTCACTCCAGACGCTGGCATCGATGCCCGTGCGTCTTGGCGTGGCGGTCAGCGGTGGCCCCGATTCGGCCATGCTGGCCGTGGCGGCCAGTGAATACGCCAAACGCCATGCCCTCGATCTGCATCTGCTTCACGTTCATCACGGGCTGCAACAGGCGGCTGATGAATGGCAGCACCGTGTGCATGATCTGGCCCATCAGTTGATGGTGCCGTGTCACAGTCGCCGGGTCAAGGTTGATACAGCGGGTGGCAAGGGGCTCGAGGCGGCTGCGCGTGATGCCCGTTACGCCGCATTGTGCGCCATGGCAACGCAGGTGGGGGCAGGGTGTGTATTGCTCGGCCATCATCAGCATGATCAGGCCGAAACGGTATTGCTGCGCTTGTTGCGCGGTGCCGGCCCGGAGGGTTTGGCCGCGATGCCGGCCGTTACCCGGCGCGATGCCGTTCTGTTTATCCGCCCCTGGCTGGATGTTGATCGTGCTGCCATCATGGCTGCCGCACAAGACTATGCGGCCCGTACCGGCTGGCATTACGTCACCGACCCCACCAATACCCAAGACCGTTACACGCGCGGCGCCTTGCGCGAACGCCTTGCGCCAGCCCTTGACGCGCGCTGGCCCGGTTGGCACGACCGCCTGGCCCGCCATGCCCGTCAGGCGGCGCAAACCCGGGCAGTGCTCGACGAGGTGGCCGCAGCCGATCTGGTCGCACTGGATTATCGGGATGACGATCATGGTTTTGACCTGAAAGCATGGCGAGCGTTGTCGCCGGCACGTCAGGCGCTGGTGTTGCGCTATTGGTTGGGTACCCAGAACTTGCCCATGCCCACGCAAGCCCGGCTTGACGACCTGATGCGCCAGTTGCGCCAGTTGCATGCCTTGGGGTTTGACCGGGCCTTGCGCGTGCGCCACGCGGGCGTCGATATTGCCTGTGTTAAAGGCCGTGTGTGTGTTTCCATGCCTGCTGCGGTGTAAACAGATCAATCAATCAAGCCTGATTTCCCCCCCCTTATTGGCGTGCTTTAACCCTTTGCGCATAAAGGTGACTAGCGTATAGTTCTTCTGTTGCGATCAGGCTTTTTATATCAATCTACCAGGGGGCACAGATGAGTCATTTGCTCGATAAGCTGAAATTTTTCAAAATCCGGAAAAATGACTTCTCTGCAGGTCACGGCGTGACCACCGACGAAGACCGGGGCTGGGAAGATGG
>JAAYID010000139.1 GCA_012744285.1 Alcaligenaceae bacterium | reverse complement strand
CGCCAAAGACAAGGCAGATATCGCTGTTGTCGAGGCCGAACTGGCCATGCTGGCTGCACAAGCGGCAGCCGCACAAAAGCTCCGCCAGGCGAACAAGAGCCGTCATTGAACGGTTTCCTGAACTAAAAAAAACGGCCTTAGGGCCGTTTTTTTTATCCGCACATCATCATTTTTCGTTCTGGTACGTCTTGCGAAGGGGTTTGCTAACTGACAAGCGTAATTGCCGAGTTGTTTTTTCTCCGAATGGTGTCGTAATGACGTCTTCTCTACCATCGGTGTTCAGGCCTGCGTGTTGTGCAGGTCTGTTAACCAAGGAGCGGACCATGAGAGAACAAATCGACTGTGCGGTACTGTTGTCCCGTGCGGATCACCAGTTGTGGCCACAACTGGCGGCGGGTGGTTATCTGAACGGGCGTTTGCATTTGCACACGATAGGGGGTGAACAGACCGATGCGCAGATTGAAACGGGTAATTATTTACGCGATGAGGCAATGGCGCTGCGCCGCTATGATGCCTGTATTGTGGCCGTGACCGTTAGCAGTTTGTCGTGGTGTCGTCGTTTGTTGTCTGGCGTCCAAGGCTGCAGCGGCACGCCTGTGCTGGCGATTGCTGACGGCTTGAAGGCGGCTGCAATCAATGATCTGATGGCTTTGGGGCTTGCGGACTTCGTACGTTCCCCGGTTTGCTATGATGAGATCCGGGCTCGCGTCAACCAGTTGCTCATGCGTGGCGTGCCGATGCGCGGCGCTCCCGATGTTGCGGCAACTCGTTCAGTCCTGACCATTTCAGAGCCGGTCAAACGTCCTGCTTCAGGCCGGTGTGTAGCGTCTGCCGAAGCCAAGGCGACACTGTCCAGCGGTGCGATGTCTGAGCAAGATATCTGCGATACCATACTGCATCGCACCGGCCTGGAGCTGGATGCCTATGCGGTGGCTACTGCGGCACGCTCTGCAACCAGCAAAGAGTCATTCCGGGCGGCAAAAGGGAAAGTTATCGAGCGTTTCGAACGGGCCTATATTGCCGCTGCCCTAGGTCGTTGCTCGGGCAATATTGCGATGGCAGCCAGGGCTGCACAGAAGCACCGTCGCGCGTTCTGGGCCCTGATGCGAAAGTATCAGATCGACGCCAGTGCCTATCGCATCGAGACATAAGTCATATTTTCGTCCGGGGGGTAAAATCCCCCCGGTTAACTAACAAGGATTGCCGTGTCTTTTCCATCCCTGAAAAACGATGTTTTCATTCGTTCATTGTTGCGTCAACCTGTGCCGTATACGCCCTTGTGGCTGATGCGTCAGGCGGGCCGGTATTTGCCCGAGTACAACCAGACGCGTGCGCGTGCCGGTTCGTTCATGGGGCTGGCGCAGAACCCCGAGTATGCCTGCGAAGTGACACTCCAGCCGCTCGAACGGTTTGATCTTGACGCGGCTATTCTGTTTTCCGACATTCTTACCGTTCCTCATGCCATGGGGCTGGGGCTTGATTTTGTCGCTGGCGAAGGCCCGCAGTTCGCTCGTCCGGTGCGCACCGAGGCCGACGTTTCGGCGTTGCGCGTCCCCGACCTGTCAGAACTTCGCTATGTTTTCGACGCGGTATCGCTTATTCGCAAAGAGCTTGATGGCAAAGTCCCCCTCATCGGCTTTGCAGGCAGCCCGTTTACGGTAGCCTGTTACATGGTGGAAGGGCAAGGGTCAGATGACTACCGCCTTATCAAGGGGATGCTGTACAGCCGCCCCGATCTGCTGCACCGGATTCTCGAGATCAATACCCAGGCCACAATCGCCTACCTGAACGCGCAAATCCAGGCCGGGGCTCAGGCGGTCATGGTCTTTGACAGCTGGGGGGGTGTTCTGGCCGATGGTTTGTTCCAGCAGTTTTCGCTGGCGTACACGCGCAAGGTCGTCGAGGGTCTGGTTCGCGAGAACGATGGGCAGCGTGTTCCTGTCATTGTGTTTACCAAGGGTGGTGGCTTGTGGCTGGAAGACATTGCGGATAGCGGGTGTGATGCCATGGGGGTTGATTGGACAGTCAATCTGGCCAAAGCGCGTCGGCGCATCGAAGACCGGGTGGCCTTGCAGGGTAATCTTGATCCGATGGCGTTGTTTGGCACCGAGGACGCCATTCGTACCGAGGCACGTCGAGTGATTGATGATTTTGGTCCGGTTGGCCTGGGGGGGCATGTGTTCAATCTGGGGCATGGTATTTCGCGTTTTACACCGCCCGAAGCCGTTGGCATTCTGGTTGACGAAGTGCATTCGTACAGCCGTCGAAATCATTGATTTATTGCGCAATAACAAACACGAAAAGCCCGTGACAGCGGGCTTTTCGCTTTAGTTGTGCACAGATTGTATTGCGGTGCATGATCTGTATGGCAAGTTTTACCAAATCACGTTGGTTTAATATAACTAATTGTTTTTATTGAGATAAACTGGTTTTTCAAAGGGCTGTTGAAAAAAACAGGTTTTTTCTTCATTGACTTTCAACAGGTTGTTCCCTTTATTTTCCCCAAAGTTATCCACAGGGCGGCTGACAGTTTCTTGAATCGCCCGCCCCTGCGTGCAT
>JAAYID010000015.1 GCA_012744285.1 Alcaligenaceae bacterium | reverse complement strand
TACTGACACGTATCTGCGCATAGAGGCGCATGCCCCCGGTGTATTCCGGCTGCAGTTTGGCCCGATGACTCGCTTGTCACCCGAAAAACCGTCCGCGCGTGCCATGCGGCATGCCGAAATGTTGCTGGCTCGCCCCGATCCCGTCAGTGAGATGCAGGTCAGCTCGTTGCTGGCGGCCCAGGGGGGGGCGTGGTCGATTGAACAGGGAGATGTCACGCTGGAAATCGATGCACAGGCGAACTGGTCGTTGTCCAAGGGGGATGTCCTGCTGGTGGCGTCGGTAGCTCCTGCGTCGCTGCAGGGGCAGGTGGCGGGTGAAACGGTGTGGCAGCTTGGTCTTGAACTTGACGAAGGCGATGCGTTGTTCGGTCTGGGTGAAACGTCAGCGAACTTCGATCGGCGCGGTGAGCGTGTTGTTTCCGATCTGCCCGCCCATCGGGCGTTGCCGCTGGTCTGGAGTCCCGATGGCTGGGGCATGTATGTCAATACACTGGGTCGTGTTGTGCACGATCTGGGGCAAAGCCGGCACGATCTGTATTCGGTGCAGGTACACGATGATATTTGCGATGTGTTTGTCTTTGCCGGTGATCCTGCCGAAATCCTGAATCAATATACGGCCCTGACGGGTCGTGCCGGTCAACCTGGTTTGTGGCCGATGGGTGTGTGGCTTGATCAGGCGCCAGGCCAGTCTCCTGAAGCATTGGCGGCTGTGGCGCAAGATATGCGTGAACATGGGTTTGCCTTTGATGCCGTACGACTGACCGGGGCGGCGCCTTATGGTTTCCAGGCCGACAAACCTGGGTTCGAATGGGACACCTCCCTTGTCGCCGATGCCAAAGCGCTCTTCGCGCGCTTTTCGCAACTCAATGCCTTGCTGGCGGTACCAACATTTCCCGGGGTGCTTGCGGGTACCATCTTGTTTGAAGAGTGGGAAGATCGGGGTTGGCTGCTGCTCAACGACGACGATTCGACCGCTCATGTTTTCCCGGGTAACGAAGTCACAAGGGGCAAGCCCTTCGGTTTGCTCGACCTGACGAACAAAGATGTGTACAAGGCGTGGTCAGAGCGTCAGCGTCAGGTGTTTGATGACGGCGTAGGGGCTCCGGTATGTGACGCCTGGTTCGATATCCCTGAAGGTATTACCGCACGTGGCGGTGAAGCAGGTGCACAGTTGCGCCAGGTTTATCCGTTGTTGGCCCGTCGGGCGCTCTTTGATGCTGTAGCAGGGCATAAAACACCGCAGGAAGGGGTGGTTTTCAGCCGGGACCTGTTCCCCGCCACCCAGCGGTTTGCCTGGCAAAGTGCGCCGGCAGTCAGCAATAACTGGCAGGGTATGCAGTATGCGTTGCGTACTGCGCTCAGCGTTGGGTCATGTGGCGTTCCGGTACAGATGCAAACGTTGGGCAATGCCGCAGCCCCCGTCGATGAGTTGACTCCCGAGTTGTACGTGCGCTGGTTGGCCCAATGCGTGTTTTCAGCCAATTTCAGTTTTCAGGCCCTGCCTGCCCTGTTACCCCAGGCATTCGATGCCGAAACACAGTCGCTGGTGCGTCATTGGCTGCAGTGGCGTTATCGTTTGATTCCTTATATTCTGGGCATTATTGAAGACGCGGTGCGAACTGGTTTGCCGGTGCAGCGTGCGATGGCGCTGGCGTTCCCTGATGATGTTGTCGCTCATCAATTCGATACCCAATACATGTTGGGGCCGGCTTTGCTGGTGGCGCCTGCGACAGGTCCGGGTCAAACCATTACGGTGTATTTGCCCGAAGGCTCGGGTTGGTGGGATCTCTCCACAGGCTGGCGCTACGATGGTGGAACAGTACTCAAGGTCGAGGCGGGCCTTGACCGCTTGCCGGTGTTCGGGCGTGAAGGGCAAATGCTGTGCCTGGGTCCGATAGCTCTGCATACTGCTGAATTCAATTCTGCACGCTTGCTTGACGAGGTGTGGCTGTTCGGCATGCCCGAACAGAGTCCTGCTGTCATGCGCAACAAGATTCGTGTCATGCAAATGCAGGGTTCCAGTTACATCAAGGGTCTTGAGGGGCTCAAGATCCTGCCGTCCGAAGGTCTTGAAGTAAAGCGCCGTGGCGCTGAGGTTCGTATTTCCAGAATGCGGTAGAATACTGCTTCGCTTCTTTTGCGGGCAGCGGTAATCCGGGGTGCAGCGCTGGCTTTTTTTGACAGTGTTCAGGGTCCTGGTTACCGAATCGCAAAAAAAACCGAAAAAAAAGCAGTTTTCTCGGTTTTTGGTTTGACAACGAAAAATGGTTCTGTCATAATTTCGTTCTCGGTCGGGCTGATAGCTCAGTCGGTAGAGCACCGGACTTTTAATCCGTTGGTCCTGGGTTCGAGTCCCAGTCAGCCCACCACCCGACTCAAGGGGTTGCGTATATTTACGCAACCCCTTTTCTTTTTTAGTCTGGGAACTTTCTGCCCTCTTCTCAATCGGCGTCCCGGTGCGAAAAAAACCTCCCGCTGCTCTAATGGCTGCGGGAGGTTTTATTTCGGGGCCTGTCAGTGACCTGTAGTGTCTCAGCGTACCCGCAGTGTTCGGGTTGCCGTGATGCGCTCGGCCTGATCCTTGATGCGGACAGTAACCTGGGTGGGCGTGAATGCCTTTGGCATGTCTGCGCGTCCATTGAATGCGTTGTAGTAACCCACTTCGATTTCACCTGCAGGAACGTCAATGGTCGTGGTGTTTCCGTTAGGGTAACGGCCCTGAACCGCGAAATCCATTTTGCCTTTGAAGGCGGGGTCTTGAGCGCTTTTTTGCATGACCAGCAATGAGTACACCAGTTGGCCATCGGTGGTTGTGAAATCGGCAGCGCGAATTCCTGGCGATGTGCCTCGGGGATCGGGTGGAATGGCATCAGCCAGCACCTGAATGTTGGCGGCCATCTCGTTGAGTGACTTTTCAGCGGCAGAGGCGCGTTGGGTTTGTTTGTCGAGTGATGTACGCAGCTCGTCGATTTCGTGGGTCTGGCGGTCAACTTGTGATTGCAGTCGTTGTTTCTCCAGATGCGTGCTGTTCAGTTCCTGGCGCAGGGCTTCAGCCTGCTCGGTTGTGAGCAAGGTTGGGCCGTAACTTTTCTGTACGAACAAGAGACCGCCCGACCCCAGAACAACCCCCGTCAGCATCAGGATCAGCCAGCGCGGGATGCGCCGCTTTTTGCGTGTCGACCCGTAGGGGGTAGGTTTAAAAGTGCGTTTTGATGAACCGAATAATGCCATGTTTACATCCTGTGATTGGCAAACTGTAAATAAATGACGCGTGGGCCTTGCGTGCCTTGCCATGCCCGGTGGGGTATGGCGTTTGTGCGCTCAGTGCCCGGTCAGTTGCCTGTCGAGTGCCGCCAGTCGTTCCGGTGTGCCAACATCGACCCAGCGGCCATTGTAATGCGAGCCAATGATCTTCCCGCGTGCCATCGCGTTTCGCAGCAAGGGGGCCAGCGGAGCAGGTTCGCCGGGTGCAAGTGCGTCGAACAACTCGGGTGAGTACACCCCGATTCCGGAAAACGTGAATTTGAACGCATTTCGATCGGTCGAGTCTGCACGAATGTAGCCGTCTGTTTCAAGATAAAAATCTCCCTCAGGGTTGTGAGGGGGGTTCCCGACCAGCACCAGCCAGGCCGCCAGCTTGTGCTCGCACAGGCTGGCGGAATGTGTCAGCGCCAGCT
>JAAYID010000138.1 GCA_012744285.1 Alcaligenaceae bacterium | reverse complement strand
TGATCCCTTTGGACAAGGTCAGGAAATCGGGCCAGATATTCGCCTGCTCGCAGGCAAAGAATGTACCTGTACGGCCACAGCCCACCGCTATTTCATCGGCAATCAGGTGCACCCCGAATTGGTCGCACAACTGCCGCAAACCGACCAGATAGCTGGCATCGTGCATCGCCATACCCGTGGCACACTGAACCAGAGGCTCGATAATGATGGCGGCAATCTGGCTGGCCTGGTTTTCAAACAAAATACGGACCTGATCCAGCGCACGCGCCGCCACTGCGGCGGCATCTTCACCAGGCCGGGCATCGCGCGCATCGGGTGAAGCGACCACATGGGCGCTACCCAGCAACGGCCCGTAGGCATCACGAAAAATGGCGACGTCGGTTACACCCAGCGCACCGATGGTTTCACCGTGATAACTGCCCTTCAGACAGACAAACGTCTTTTTCTCTGGCTGACCGGTGTTGCGCCAGTAATGAAAACTCATTTTCAGGGCGATTTCAACCGCAGAAGCGCCGTCAGAGGCGTAGAAACAATGTCCCAGACGCTCGCCTGTGAGGGCGGCCAATCGCTCGGACAATTGCACTACCGGCTCGTGGGTGAAGCCCGCAAGCATGGCATGTTCAAGATGGTCAAGCTGATCTTTGATCGCCCCGTTGATACGGGGGTTGGCATGCCCGAACAGATTGACCCACCATGAACTGATGGCGTCCAGAAAACGACGCCCATCGTGGTCGAACAGCCACGGACCCTGTCCGCGCGCCACGGGAACAAGCGGTACAGCCTCGTGGTGCTGCATCTGTGTGCACGGATGCCAGACACTGGCCAGACTGCGCGCAACCCAGTCAGCGTCCGCAGATTTGTGCGACATACTGCAGCCCCTGTTTATTTGCCATTGATCGTATCGGCAATGACACGACTGTAGGGTGAAGCGATATCTGCCAGCACATCAAGCACGGTAAAGTGGTGCGTGTCGGGCACCACATGATGGTCGGTGACGACATCACCCCATTGCTGGGCGATGGCTGCCGACTGCAGATGAAATTGCAAGGTTTCATGCTCACCAATAATGGTATGCACGCACGCACCGGCTCCGGGCCTGTAACCCGCTGGACTTAGCGCCTGAGCACGAGCAACATCAAGCGACAACGCGTTATTGACACTGGAGGGCACCAGCGCAGGCAGGTCAAAAACACCACTGATCGCAAACACAAAACGGATAGGCGGCATACCCTGATTTTCAGGCGTGTCGGTGACCATCGATGAAACCAGATGGCCGCCGGCAGAATGCCCCATGATGGAAATTTGCTGCGTATCGACGCCAAAACGCACGGCATTGGCGTGCAGCCATTTGATCGCATTACGCACCTCAACTACCATGTCTTCCATGCGTGCCTGCGGCGCCAGCGAATAATTGATTACCGCCACATGAATGCCCGACGTCACATACGGTTCAGCGATAAATCCGACATCACTTTTGTCACCGCTTTGCCAATAGCCGCCATGCACGAACACCAGGAGCGGCGCAATAGCCCGGTCTGCCTTGTAAAAATCAAGGTTCTGCAACGGCTGATCGCCATAGGCAATGTCGCGTTCCGGCTGCAGGCGGGCCATCAGCGTTGCACTTTTATCTTGCCAACCTTTGGCGACTTCCGGAAAATCGGGGAACGCCGCACGCAGGTTGTAACCTTTTTCGCTGAGCGCCTCGGGACAGATGACACGACCCTTCGACAGGCCATTGAAACTGGGCATTTTTTGGAGTCTCCGCTGGTGGTATGAACGTCGAAGATTCTAGCATGCAGGTCTGCGCCGAACGCCGCACCAACCCGGCCTCGACAGACCGTGGCACCACCCGTGATAACGTTGGCAACCTCACTACCATGCATCTATTTCTGGCTCAAACCATTGCCGCACTTCGAATGGCCCTGCTCTGTTCGACGGCGATTGGACTG
>JAAYID010000137.1 GCA_012744285.1 Alcaligenaceae bacterium | reverse complement strand
GGCGTTGTGCGCCATCGTTTGGTTGCCGCAGGCGGCGGTTCTGGCCTATGCCGTTTCCCGTCTGCAGCAGGGCAGCGGTTTTCAGTCGGTTATTTTGCCGGCGGTCATTATCGTGGTGTTGGGCGCAGTACGCGCGGTTACCGAGGCGTGGGCATCGACCCGGCTTCATGACGGTGCCCGTGCGTGTCTGATGCAGTGGCGAAAGCAGGCGGTGTCTGTTCTTGCCGGGCAGTCACCCCTTGATCGCAACCGTATTGCGGCGGGCGCTGCCGCCGGCGTGCTGGGCGAGCAGGCCGAAGCCATCATGCCTTGGCTGACGCGTTACCGTACGGCTTCGTGGCGTGCCCGCATCATGCCGCTGGTGATTCTGGTACCGGTGGCCTGGCTGTCGTGGGCCTGCGCGCTGGTGCTTATGGTTGCAGCCCCGCTTATTCCGGTGTTCATGGCCATTGTCGGCTGGCGCGCCAAGGCGGCCAGCGAAGCCCAATGGCTGAAACTGGGTGACATGAACGCTTTTTTGCTTGACCGGTTGCGCGGGTTGCCAACGTTGCGGGCCTTTGGCGGTGTGCGGCTTACGGCGCAGCGTCTGCGGGCCAGCGCCGAAGACTTGCGACAGCGCACCATGCGGGTTTTGCGCATTGCGTTCTTGTCCTCTGCCGTGCTCGAATTGTTTTCCGCGCTTGGCGTGGCGCTGGTGGCGGTTTATATCGGTTTCCATTTGCTGGGTCAGCTGGATTTCGGCGCATGGGGTCATCAACTGACGCTGGCCGAAGGGCTCTTCATTCTTTTGCTGGCCCCTGCTTTTTTCGAGCCGCTTCGGGAACTGGCTGCGGTCTGGCACGACAAGGCGTCCGGGCAGGCTGCGGTCGAAGCCCTCGAGAACCTTGCCCGTGGCGGTATACCGGTGGTTAGCGGTGGGGGTGCCATCACCTCTGTTTTACCTGCGGATACAGGCCCCTGCGTTCGCGTTCGCTCACTGGCTTTTGGTTTCCCCGATGAAAGGCCGCTGTTCACCGGGCTTGATCTGTCAATTCAGCCGGGTGAGAAAATTGCACTGGTGGGTCCAAGCGGGGCGGGTAAAACCGTTGTTCTGTCATTGCTGGCGGGTTTGTTACCGCCGCAGTCAGGCGTCATAGAAATTGGTGACCAGACACTTGAAACCGGCAGTGGTGATACCATTCGCGCCCGTATCGGCTGGATGGGGCAGCGCCCTCATGTATTTGCCGGATCGGTTGCCAGCAACGTGGCGCTGGCGTCCAATGCTGTCGACCTTTCCGTTATCGCACAAGCGACATTATCGGCCGGTCTTGAACCTGTGGCCCAGGCGCATCCCTCGGTGTTGCTGGGGGAAGGCGGTGTCGGCCTGTCGGGCGGAGAAGCCGCGCGTCTGGCCCTGGCGCGGTTGCTGGCTGCGCCAGGCAAAGACCTGTGGTTGGTTGACGAGCCGACCGCGCATCTTGATGCGGCGACCGCGAGCCTGATTCGACAGGCTTTGCTGGACCATTCGGGGCGTCGCACGCTGGTCGTTGCGACCCACGACCCGGCACTCATCGCGCGTATGGATCGTGTCATCACGGTTGGCGACGC
>JAAYID010000014.1 GCA_012744285.1 Alcaligenaceae bacterium | reverse complement strand
GTTACCGAAGCGCGTCTGGCTATTGCCATGGCACAGGAAGGCGGTATTGGCATTGTCCACAAAAACCTCACGGCCGACCGCCAGGCGCAAGAAGTTGCGCGCGTCAAGCGCCATGAATTTGGCATTGTCATTGACCCGGTCACCGTAACGCCCACCATGAAAGTGCGCGACGCCATTGCGTTGCAGCGCCAGCACGGTATTTCGGGTCTGCCTGTCGTAGAAGGCGGCAAATTGGTGGGCATTGTCACCAACCGCGACTTGCGCTTCGAAGACCGCCTCGACTTGCCGCTGCGCGAAGTCATGACGCCGCAAGACCGGCTGGTTACCATGAAAGAGGGTGCTACGCTCGAAGAAGCCCAGTCGCTGATGCACAAGCACCGTCTCGAACGTGTGCTCATCGTCAACGAAAACTTCCAGTTGCGCGGTCTGGCAACCGTTAAAGATATTGTCAAGAATACCGAGCATCCGTTCGCCAGCAAAGACGCTCACGGTCAGCTCCGTGTTGGCGCTGCAGTGGGCGTGGGTGAAGGCACCGAAGAGCGTGTTGAAAAACTCGCGGCTGCCGGGGTTGACGTTCTGGTCGTCGATACAGCGCACGGCCACTCGGCCGGCGTTATCGAACGCGTGCGCTGGGTCAAACAAAACTACCCCCGTATCCAGGTCATTGGCGGCAATATTGCCACGGCGGCTGCGGCCAGGGCTCTGGCCGACGCTGGTGCCGATGCGGTTAAAGTCGGTATTGGCCCTGGCTCCATCTGCACGACCCGAGTCGTGGCTGGTGTGGGTGTTCCCCAGATCACTGCCATTGCCGACGTGGCCGGTGCCTTGAAAGGTTCGGGCGTGCCACTCATTGCCGACGGCGGTATCCGTTATTCAGGTGATGTGGCAAAAGCGCTGGCCGCAGGGGCATCAACCTGCATGATGGGTGGCATGTTTGCCGGTACCGAAGAAGCCCCGGGCGAGGTCGTACTGTTTCAGGGCCGTTCGTACAAATCGTACCGTGGCATGGGCAGCCTCGGTGCCATGACCGATGGTTCTGCCGATCGCTACTTCCAGGACCCTTCGAACAATGCCGACAAACTCGTTCCCGAAGGCATCGAAGGGCGTGTACCCTACAAGGGCAGCGTTATCGCCATTATTTATCAATTGGTCGGCGGTATCCGTGCGTCGTTGGGTTATGTCGGTTGTGCCTCCGTTGCCCAAATGCACGAAAAAGCCGAATTCGTCGAAATCACCTCTGCCGGTGTTCGAGAATCGCACGTGCACGACGTTCAAATCACCAAAGAAGCCCCCAACTACCGCGCCGACTAAGCCGTTTCCATTACTCAATCATGCATCAGCGTATCCTCATTCTCGATTACGGTTCGCAAGTTACCCAGCTTATCGCACGTCGTGTGCGTGAAGCGGGGGTGTATTGTGAAATTCATTCCGGCGACGTTGACGACGCCTTCGTGCGTTCGCAACCCGGCCTGAAGGGCATCATTTTGTCGGGCAGCCATGCTTCGGCGTATCACGAAGAGTCCCTCAAAGTGCCTGCGGCCGTATTCGAGCTGGGGGTGCCAGTGCTGGGTATTTGCTACGGCATGCAATCCATGGCGCTGCAACTGGGTGGCAAGGTCGAATGGTCTGACCATCGCGAATTCGGCTACGCTGAAGTGCGTGCCCGTGGTCATACTCGTTTGCTCGATGGCATTGAAGACTTCACCACGGTTGAAGGGCATGGCATGCTCAAGGTCTGGATGAGCCACGGTGACAAGGTCACCGAGCTGCCCCCGGGCTTCAAGCTTATGGCCTCGACTGATTCATGCCCAATCGCGGGCATGGCCGATGAAACCCGCAATTTCTACGCAGTACAGTTCCACCCCGAAGTGACCCATACCGTTCAGGGCTCGGCAATTTTGTCGCGTTTCGTGCGCGAAATATGCGGCTGTGAAGGTGACTGGAACATGCCCGACTACGTTCAGGAAGCGATCGCGGCCATTCGTGCCCAGGTTGGTTCCGATGAGGTCATTCTGGGCTTGTCGGGCGGGGTCGATTCGTCAGTGGCAGCGGCGCTTATCCATAAAGCCATTGGCGATCAGCTGACCTGTGTCTTTGTCGACCACGGCTTGTTGCGCCTGAACGAAGGCCAGCAAGTCATGCACATGTTCGGCGATCATTTCGGCATGAAAATCATTCATGTCGACGCTACCGAACAGTTCATGGGCAAGCTGGAAGGTGT
>JAAYID010000136.1 GCA_012744285.1 Alcaligenaceae bacterium | reverse complement strand
GCACCCGGATGATTTGCGCCTGTGTCACCACATCCAGCGCGGTGGTGGGCTCATCGGCCACGATCAGTTCGGGATCACCCGAAAAAGCCATGGCAATCAGAATGCGCTGACATTGTCCGCCCGACAACTGATGCGGATAACGCAACAGCATGGCCTCGGGCTCGGGCAACCCCACCTCGGTCAGGCGGGCGACACTGTACGACTGCCATTGATCCCGGGGGACCTTCAAGTGCCTCAGATGTTCGAACATCTGCTGGCGAATCGTCAGCACCGGATTCAGGGCGGACAGCGGCTCTTGTGGAATGAACGCAATACGCCGCCCCAAAAAGGCCCGCGCATCACGACCGGTCAGAACATTGCCCTGGAACCGCACTTCACCGCTGGCAAAACGCAGGTTCGAGGGCAACAGCCCCGACAACACCCGGCCCACCATGCTTTTGCCGGCCCCCGACTCGCCCACCAGGCCCAGAATATGCCCTTGACCGACACTGAACGATACGTTGCGCAGCAGGGCCACTTCAGTACCGGCAACCTTCACGTTGACCGAAACATTATTAAATTCAAGCACTGTGGTCATGCGTCGCTCCCACGCTTTTTCAGACGAGGATCAAGAACAATCCGTAAACCATCGCTGAGCAAATTGAAACCCAGCACTGCAAAAATGATGCCGCATACCGGCGCCAGCAAATTCCAGCCCGCCTGATAAATCTGGTCACGGCCATCAGCCAGCATCACACCCCAAGCCACCACATCGGAAGGCACCGACAGGCCCACAAAACTGAGCAGGGCCTCAACAATAATGGCCACACCCATCTGCAGACTGAACAAGGTGATGATCAATGGCGCCACACTGGGCAAGACCTCAGCCAGCATGATGCGTACGTGCGAGAACCCCAGCAATTGCGCCGCGTAGACATACTCCCGATGACGAGCCACCAGCACTTCGGCTCGTACCACACGGAAAAAGCGGGTCCAGTCGACCAGCACCACCGCCAGAATGACGTTGACTACACCGGTACCCAGACCGACCATCAGCATCATCGAGAACACGACAGGCGGGAAAGCCATCCACAGCACCACGATGGCACTGGTGACCCGGTCAAACGTGCCCCCCATATAGCCGGCAATAATCGCCAGCACCGTACCCAGAACCATGGCCCCGGTCGCGGCCACAACAGCCACCAGCAAGGCCAGGCGACTGCCGTAAATGAGCCGGGACAACACGCAACGCCCCAATGAATCGGTGCCCAGCGGATACTGCGCCAGCCCGCCTTCATCCCACATCGGCGGTAACAACGTTGCCAGCAAATCCTGGGCATTCGGGTCGTTGGGCGCCAGCCATGGCGCAAATACAGCCACACAGACAAAAATCAGAACCAGCAGCCCGCCCACCAACACCTTGGGATGGGCCAGCCACGCGCCCAATGGGCTGCGCGAAGAAGTTGCAGCTAAAGTACTCATGCGTTTCTGAGCCTCGGATTAAGAACGGCATACAGCCCGTCAATGCAGAAGTTGACCGTCAGCACCATCAGACAAAACACCAGGGCCACGCCCTGAATCAGGGGCAAGTCGTGATTCTTGATAGCCTGAACCATCAGGTTGCCCATGCCCGGGAAGGAAAAAATCACCTCGATGAGCAGGGTGCCACCGAACAGGAAACCGAACTGCACACCGATCAGGGTCAGGGTCGGCAACGCGGCATTCTTCAACATGTGATGCATCAGCACACGCCACTCGGACTGGCCGCGCAAGCGTGCCACCATGACGTACTGCTCGGTGGCCGTATCGAGCAGACTGGATCGCAGGACGCGAATAATGATGGGACTGAACGAGAGCGCCAGCGCCAGCGCCGGCAACAGCAGGTGCGACAGCGCGTCCCACCAGGCCGACCATTGCCCGGAGAACAGCAACGTGATCAGCAAGAACTGCCCCGGCCCACCCGCATCAAAGTCAGACCCCAGCCGCCCCATGAACGGCAGTACCGGGTACAACACACCGAAGACGATGATAAGGATGATGCCCCACAGAAATGACGGAATGGACAACAGCAACACCAGCCCGAAATCGGCCAGCACTTCGCCCTTCTTGCCATTCAGTTTGTACAAAATAATGCCACCGGGAATTGAAATGGCCAGCGCCATGAACAGGCTGACAAACGCCAGCTCAAGCGTTGCCGGCAAGGTATCTGCCAGCAATTGGACGACTGGTGCCCGGAAGAAAATGGATTCACCCAGATTGCCGTGCAAGGCCTGACCCAGCCAGACCAGATATTGCTGCGCAATCGATTTGTCCAGCCCCAGCGCCGCGCGCAACGCGTCGGCGTCGGCTTGTGTTGCCGACGGAGGCAACATCATGCCCAGCGGGTCGGCCGGGATCATGCGTAATACGATAAATACGACGATAGACAGGACAACGGAGGTCAACACCACCGAACCCAGCTTTCGTCCGAGAAGAAACACTATGCCTGAAGACATGCCTTACCTGCTGCAATCTACTGCGTTGTCAAAAAAAGACGGCGCCGAGGCGCCGCCCCTTGAAACACCTGACGGTGCTTTTTATTTCCAGCTGTATTCCTGAGGCAGGATGTACCCGGTCTGGTAGGTGGGCACATTCAGATTTTTGTTGTGGACCACGGTGGAAACCGACTGCAGCACCGGCAGGCTCCAGGCGTTTTCCGCCGCCTTGCGATTGAAAGCCTGATAGCCGGCAAGACGTTTGGCTTCGTCGGTCTGGGCATTGATCACGTCCAGCTCTTCGGCCAGGGCCATGTCTTTCCAGGTTGAAAAACGCAGGCGCGGGTCAAGAATACGACCGGCAAAAATTTCGGGATCGCCCGTAGTGTTGGCCCAGCTGTACAGCATGACACCTGTCAATTTTGATGAATGGCTCAGTTCAAGGTACTTGGCGACCGTGATTTCTTCGACGGTTGTTTTCACACCGATCTGGGACCACATTTGCGCCACGGCACGGGCCACGTCGTAATCGGACGGGAACGTGTTGTTGGTTGAGAACAGAGTGATTTCAAGCGGCTTGTCGACGCTGTAACCGGCCTTGGCCAACTCTTCGGCGGCTTTTTTCTTGTCGAACGGAATTGAAAAGTCAGGCACATCGCCGGGCGAACCCTTGGTCGCCAGCACAGAAATCGGCTGCGCCACGTTGTTATAGAAGGCGCGCGACAACCCCTGCTTATCGATAGCCATGTGCATGGCGCGGCGCACATGATCGTTCTTGAAGGCTTCTACATAGCTGGGCATTTGCAAAATGTAGATTTCGCTGTACGGGTACACCTTGGCTTCAAGCTTGGGGTTGTTCTTCAGGCGGTTGACTTCGCGTACCGGAACCTGGACGGCCATATCGACCCGACCTGATTCAACCGCAGCCACACGAGCCGACGAATCGGGCACGATATCAACGATGACACGATCAATCTTCGGCTTGCCGCCCCAATATTTGTCGAACGCTTCCAGCGTGATGCGCGAACCACGCTTGTAATCAACGATCTTGTAAGGACCTGCGCCCACGGGCTTGGCCTGGAACTCGGCCTCACCGACTTTCTCGAAATACGCCTTGGGCAAAATGTAGGCCGACAAGAAGCCCAGATACTTGGTGGCGGTTGGCGAGGCTTTTGAAAAGCTCATGATGGCCTTGTTAGGCGCAACAACTTCCACACCACTGACGGTAGGCATCATGCCATTAAGTGACAGGGTCTTGGTATTCATGGCGCGCTCAAACGTGAATTTCACGTCATCGGCGCTCATCTTGCTGCCGTCGTGAAAATACACATCGTCGCGCAGCGTCAGTTCAAGACGGGTGCCAGAATCGTCAAGCCAGCGATATGACTCGACAAGACGCGGACCCGCTTGCAGGTCATCACCCACAAACAGCGGCGAATCGAACACCGCCTTGAAGATGGACTGCCCGGCCGGGAAGGTCACTGCGGTCGGATCCCAGGTGGGAACGTCTACCGGAAACGCGATTTTGAGCTCCTGCCCCTGCTGGGCCTGCGCACCTGCGCCCAGCAAACCCAAACAGGCCCCCAAGACCAGGCCCGCTGTTTTTTTACGCCATAGTTTCACGTGAATGTCCTTTTGATTTTGTGGATGTGAACCCCTTACCCCTGCCGCAGCCGCTATCGGACAGAAATAAAGCGCATTTGTCTGTTATTGCGCAAACAGTATATTGTTTGCAGTCAAAAATCGTCGATAATGGTTTACCCTAGTAATTAAAACATTAAAAATCATCAAGTTATTAAAAACTAAATCAGTATAATTTATACATTAAAAGGATTCAGGAATCGTCAATGAGCCAATCACTTCGCAACCGCATGACCTGGGATACCGACAACGGCCAGATCCTCGACGACACGCGCCGCTACGTCATCATCCGCAACGACGTCCTGATGGGCATCTTCAGCCGGCTTGACGCCAGCAGCGCGGCACAAGCTCTCGCCGCCTTCGAAAACTCGGTCATGCAGTCCGGCGGACAATCGGCGCGGGCTTATTTCAACGCCCTGGGCAACGACGTCAACAAATTGCTCGACACCATGGTGGCGTTCTCGGCTGAACTGGGATGGGGAGTGTGGTCATTTTCACGAACTGCCGCCGCGCTCGAACTGACGGTTCGCAACAGCCCGTTTGCCGCAGGCCATCCCAAACCATCGGCAGGGCCGGTATGTCACCCTATCGTTGGCATGTTGCGCACCGTGGGCGAACTGGTTTTTGACAATCGTGTTGAAGTCCGGGAAACTCAATGCTGTTGTCACGAAGTGCACGGCGATGTGTGCCGCTTTTCCATTGCCGCCGTTCACCCCGAAAACCCATGACCAAACCCGACCGCAAGCCCCGGGCCCAAAGCAAAAAACCCAATATGCGCGAGCAGGTATACACACACCTGCGTACCCGCATGCAGAAGGGGGAAATCGGGCTGGATGATCGCCTGGTCGATCACGAAATCGCCACCGAGCTTTCGGTGTCGCGCATGCCGGTGCGTGAAGCACTGATGCAACTTAAAAATGAAGGCTTGCTTGAAGGGACATCAAGGGGGTTTGTGCTGCGCCGGTTTACGCCCGCCGACATCACACAAATATTTGAAATCCGGCTGTTGCTCGAACCCGCCGCTGCGGCCGAGGCCTGCAAGAACGCCTCGCTTGAAGCTATTGCGCGCATGAAGGTAGCGGCTGACGCCTCTGAACTCGCGCACAACAACGACGATATCGTGGCCTACATGGCCGCCAACAGCGCGTTTCGCTCAACCTGGATCAGCCAGGTCCCCAACCAGCACCTGGCCGACATGATCAACCGACTGGCCGCACATTTCGAGGCCGTGCGTCTGGCCACATTGCGAAACCCCACCTACAGGGCGTCATCGCTCGAGTCAACGCAACGCATCACTGCAGCGTTTCTGGAACACGACCCCCAGAAAGCCATTGAAGGGGTTCAATACAACCTGCGCAGTTCGGCTGCGTCGTATTACGCCATGCGCGGTGCCTATATTGAACAGACCCAAGCCGGGCGCCAGCCATAGCCGGTACGCCCTGGTAGACAGCGGTTACAGCAACGACACAATCAACCAGTAAATACCGGCAGCCATCAGGGCCGATGCCGGTACAGTAATTACCCAGGCGGCAACAATCTTGGTGACTGCCGTACGCTTGACCAGCTCGCCCCGATACACCCGGCGCATCTGCTTGTACTCTTTTTTCGTCAGGGAAACATCGGCCTCGTGGGCTTTAAGCTCACTCAGCATTTTCTGCTTGGTTTCCATATCGGCCGCAGAAAAACGGTCCAGATACGCCTCAACGCCGGCCTTGTCCGCACCACTGTGGCGGTGCTTGATCCATTCGAGCATTTGCGAGTAATTCGACTTCAGGTGCTCGCGCAAAAAGCCCACACCAAAAATACCGCCAATAGCAATATGTGTAGAGCTGACCGGCAAGCCCAGTTGCGACGCAATAATGACGGTAACGGCGGCCGCCATGGCAATTGAAAACGCCCGCATCTGGTCAAGATCGGTAATTTCCCCCCCAACGGTACGGATCAGCTTGGGACCATACAAGGCCAGACCCAACGCAATACCTACCGCACCGATCAGCAGCACCCACAGCGGGATTGGGGCACTGCTGGACACTTCGCCGCTAAGCACGACATCGGCAATCGCAGCCAACGGGCCAATCGCATTGGCCACATCATTGGCACCATGCGCGAAACTGAGCAATGCAGCCGCACAAATAAGAGGAAGGGTGAAAAGCGTATTGATCGATTTTTTGGTGTTGCTCAGCGTTGAGACCCGCCGTGCAATAACCGATCCGGTCACAAGCCAGACCAGCAAACCAATGACAGCACCAATCACCGTAGCCAACCAGAAATCGACCGACCAGATCTTGTTCAGACCTTTGAGAATGAGGTACGTGGAAAATGCAAACGCCATCACCCCGATCAATATCGGCACGGTCTTGCGTGCCGCCTGAACCATGTCGCTTTTATACGTAATGGCCCGCTTGATCCAGAACAGAAAGCCTGCGGCAACCAAACCACCCAGCACCGGTGAAATAACCCAGCTTGCAACGATTGTGATCATGACCTCCCAATTGGCAGCAGCAAACCCGCCGGCCATTACCCCGGCACCCAGCACAGCGCCCACAATCGAATGTGTCGTGGAAACCGGTGCTCCTACGGCTGTCGCAAGGTTCAGCCATAGCGCACCGGCCAGCAAGGCCGCCGTCATAAGGGCCAGGAAATGATCGCTGTCGGGCACGGCACTCATGTCGATAATGTCGCCACGAACCGTTGATACGACATCGCCGCCGGCAATAATTGCGCCCATCACTTCAAAGATGGCGGCAATGACAATGGCACCCGCCATGGAAATCGATTTGGAACCCACTGCCGGGCCAACGTTATTGGCAACGTCGTTGGCCCCGATATTCATGGCCATATAGCCGCCAATCATGGCCGCCACCACCAGCATAATGCCCTGCCGCCCGGAAATACCCAGCCCCCAGGACGCGTAAATCATGATGGACACAACAAAAAGCAACCCCATGCCAAAACGAAAAAATTCGCGCTGACTACGCTTGGTCGCGTGCTGGATGTCGGAGAGTTCCTGAAATTGCATATAAGGTAAAGGCCAATTGCCACACTATGAAAGTTACGTAATTATGACATTTCATGACAGCCCGCTAAAAGCAGCATTGCGGCAAATCAAGGAATTTTCCAAATCTTTCAGGGTTGTGTTCGCTGAACAACGGCCGGGCTGCCCCTCAGGCATCACCCCCACCCAACGCCACCTTGCGCAACAAGACCAACAATTGCGTGCGCTCATCCAGCGTC
>JAAYID010000135.1 GCA_012744285.1 Alcaligenaceae bacterium | reverse complement strand
TCGAGAGCCGGCGCCAATAGACGAAATGCCGCTCATAACGGAAGAAATAGCCATCTATACCGAACTCAGCCGGAATGGCGCGGGATGCTGTTTGATGTGTGGCGATACCCTCGAACGCCTCGAACAGACCCGTGATGTAGCGCTCGGCTTGTTGCGCACCCCAACGCTCATGCGTATAGCGATAAATATCGTCCAGCCGCCAGGACGCGGCTTCCTGAACACGTATCTGCGCATTGACCATGACGGAAATCAGGTCCCGTTACGCGCGATGACGTCTGCTGCCGTCAAGGGCTTGTATGACGACTCTGGTGCCGCCCAAGCGTGGGTGAGTTCTGCCTTGAGCCGCTCGAATGCAGCCGCTTCCCTGGTTTCTTTGTCACGGCGGATAAGATCGCGTATATATTCGCTGACGTTCTCGTAGTCGCCGTGTTCGCCAACATTTGTGGCAACGAATTCGCTCAGAGAGCCACTGAGGCGCACTGTCATGGTGGTGGTATTCGTGCGGGGCATGGTCAGCTCCTTGCAGTCTTAATGTATTTAATATACTCAATAATGAATACATCACCAAGTATGCGCGTTGCAGTTCCGCATAAGCTGACACCTTCAGTCGCACCTCGCAATCGATAACGTAAAATTCAATTATTCCAACAAAATATGAGTTTTATTTATCAATCATGCTTGATCGTATCCATCTATCCATCATTCACGAGGTGGAAAAGCAAGGCTCCCTGACCGCAGCGGCGCGCGTTCTTCACGTGACACAACCCGCGCTGAGCCACAGCATGAAAAAGCTGGAGCAGCAATTAGGAACCGATATCTGGTTGCGTGAAGGCCGCAGCCTGCGTCTGACCCAGGCCGGTCAATACTTGCTGGCCGTCGCCAACCGGGTTTTGCCACAGCTGAAATTGGCTGAAGAACGCCTGCAGCAGTTTGCTCAAGGCGAAAGAGGCAGCTTGCGCATCGGCATGGAGTGCCACCCGTGCTACCAATGGTTATTGAAAATCGTCTCGCCTTATTTGACGACCTGGCCCGATGTGGACGTCGATGTCAAACAGAAATTCCAGTTCGGTGGCATTGGTGCCCTGTTCGGTTATGAGATCGACCTTCTGGTAACGCCCGATCCTCTGGACAAGCCCGGTTTGGTCTTTGAGCCAGTATTCGATTTTGAACAGGTCCTGGTGGTTGCCAGCACTCACAAACTGGCCAAAGAAGACTATGTCATCCCAAAGCAGTTGACCAATGAAGTGCTGGTGAGCTATCCGGTCCCGCCAGAGCGACTGGACATTTACAGCATGTTCCTGACACCTGCCGGAATCATACCCAAACGTCACAAACCAATCGAAACAACCGACATCATGCTGCAGATGGTCGCCAGCGGACGTGCCGTGGCTGCACTGCCACGATGGCTGGTGCTGGAATATGCCGACAAGATGGATGTGGTACCGGTGAGACTGGGCAAGCACGGCATTGCCAAACAGATCTTCCTTGGCGTTCGCGAGGCCGATGTGGAGATCGATTATTTGCGAGCCTTCATCGAACAGGCAAAAGCACTTGTTACGGGTTGATGCGATTACACCTTGCCCCAGTCGAACATGATGCGGAGGGAAGAAGCTCGAGTACAGCAAGGGCAAGATTTTTCTGGAAGGCACCTGCCACACGCCAATCGATAAATTAATCTAATGATTAAATGAAATAATTTCACTTTTATTTATAGATTCAAGAACTTAAACTTCATTCAACAGTTAGACATCGAGGTTTAAGTTCACATGAGTAAAGAATTCACCTTTGCGATCAAAAGCATTTGTTTCGACGAAAATTATCGTCCTTCAGAGGCCACACGTATTACAACCAACTTTGCGAATCTGGCCAGGGGTGCACGTCGCCAGGAAAATCTGCGTAATACGCTGAAGATGATCGACAACCGGTTCAATGCGCTGGCACATTGGGATAATCCGAACGGCGACCGTTATCAGGTGGCGCTTGAAATCATTTCTGCAGAGATGAATATTGATGGTTCACGCGCAGACAACGCACTTCCATTGATTGAGATATTGAAGACCACTATCTTCGATCGAAAGACCAACGAACGTATTGACGGAATTGCAGGAAATAATTTTTCCTCATATGTACGTGATTACGACTTTAGCGTACGGCTCGCCGAGCACAACACCCATCAGTCCGGCTTCAGCATTCCTGACGATTTCGGCGACCTGCACGGCAAACTGTTCAAATCCTTCGTAAATTCAGAGGCCTATAAGGCGCACTTCACTAAACCACCGGTCATCTGTCTGAGCGTGTCGAGCAGCAAGGTCTATCAACGGACTGAAAACCGGCATCCGGTCTTGGGCGTGGAATACGTACAGGACGAGTATTCGCTGACCGATGAGTACTTCAAAAAAATGGGTATGAAGGTGCGGTACTTCATGCCTGCACAGAGTGTGGCCCCCTTTGCCTTCTACTTCTTTGGTGATTTGCTCAATGATTACACCAATCTCGAGTTGATCGGCACGATCAGCACCATGGAAACCTTCCAAAAAATTTACCGGCCTGAAATTTACAACGCCAACTCTGCCGCCGGAGATACCTATCGCCCAAGCCTGGAGCATCAGGACTATTCCTTGCCCCGCATCGTATATGACCGGGAAGAACGTAGCCGACTGGCGGCTGAGCAGGGAAAGTTTGCTGAAGAGCACTTCATCAAACCTTACCAGGCCATTCTTTCGCAATGGGCTGCGAGCTGCGCCCTTTAATCCGTTACACCTGTCAGGCCATTTACCATGAAAAAATTATTACCGACGTCGACTGCCGGCAGCTTGCCCAAGCCCTCATGGCTGGCAGAACCTGAGACCTTGTGGTCGCCCTGGAAACTGCAGGGAAAAGAACTAAGCGACGGCAAGCGGGATGCGTTGCGTCTTGCATTGCAAGAGCAGCAACTTGCAGGAATCGACATTGTCAGTGACGGTGAACAGACGCGCCAGCATTTTGTGACGACATTCATCGAGCACCTGGATGGCGTCGATTTCGAGAAACGCGAGACTGTCAGAATCCGTGACCGCTATGACGCGAGTGTTCCGACGGTCACAGGTGCTGTTTCCCGTCAAAAACCGGTCTTCGTCGAAGATGCCAGGTTTCTTCGTCAATTGACCCGTCAGCCCATCAAATGGGCGCTTCCGGGTCCGATGACCATGATCGACACCCTCTACGACGCACACTATAAAAGCCGTGAAAAACTGGCGTGGGAATTTGCCACGATTCTCAACCAGGAAGCCCGGGAGCTGGAAGCGGCTGGCGTCGACATCATCCAGTTTGATGAACCAGCCTTCAATGTATTTTTCGACGAGGTGAATGACTGGGGCGTCAGCACCCTGGAACGGGCGATAGAAGGTCTCAAGTGCGAAACCGCTGTCCATATCTGCTATGGCTACGGCATCAAGGCCAACACGGAATGGAAAAAAACGCTGGGATCAGAGTGGCGACAATACGAAGAAGCGTTTCCTAAATTGCAAAAATCAAGCATTGATATTGTCTCGCTGGAATGCCATAACTCACGGGTTCCCATGGACCTGATCGAGCTCATCCGTGGCAAGAAAGTGATGGTCGGGGCCATCGACGTGGCAAGCAATACGATTGAAACGCCCGAAGAGGTTGCCCATACCCTGCGAAAAGCACTTCAGTTTGTCGACGCCGACAAGTTATACCCCTGCACCAATTGCGGCATGGCACCTTTACCCCGCAGCGTGGCGCGAGGCAAGCTGGGTGCGCTAAGCGCCGGCGCTGAAATTGTGCGACAAGAGCTTTCAAAATGACATTAAAGCGACGCAGGTAAACGAGCGATGGCCGGCACGCCAGGAAATGCCCCGAGGTATACAAAGCCATACTCTTTTTGGTGAATATGGCATTTTGATGCACTTCCGAATGAACTTATGAAACGCATACCTTTTCTTCCGGATACCTACACCTTTCTGTTGATGGGTACCGTTGTACTGGCCAGCCTGTTGCCGGCTTCCGGCATGTTTGCCACGCTCCTGAAACACGTGACCACAGTTGCAATTGCACTGCTTTTTTTCTTGAATGGGGCCAAGCTGCCTCGGCAAGCCATTATTGATGGCCTGACCCATTGGCAGCTACACGGACTAATTTTATTTTGTACGTTCGTATTTTTCCCGGTGATGGGGTTTGTTTTGCGCCCGGTGTTGTTGCCTTTGGTCAACGCTGAATTGTATTTAGGAGTTTTGTATTTATGCATGCTGCCTGCCACAGTGCAATCGGCAGTCGCCTTGACCAGTATTGCCGGTGGTAATGTTCCTGCTGCCGTGTGCAGTGCTTCGGCATCCACGTTGCTGGGCATAGTAATCACGCCATTTCTGGTCAACAGCTTCATTGTTCCTACGGCGGGTGCCGTGTCAGCCATGGAATCAGTCGCAAATATCTTTGCCCAGTTAATGTTGCCGTTTTTGGCGGGTCATTTTTTACGGCCATACGTTGACGCCGCTTTTCGCAGAACCAGCAAAGCTTTGTCTTTCATTGACCGGGGTTCGATTCTATTGGTGATTTACAGCGCATTCAGTGCTGCAGTAATCGGTGGTATCTGGCAACAGGTTTCATTTGCCATGATTCTGGGGCTGGTCGCTATCAGTTTGATTTTATTGCTGTTTTCAATGGGTTTTGTTTACGGGTTAGCGCGTTGGTTTGGTTTTAGCCAGGAAGATCGTATTACCGCTTTGTTTGGTGGCGCCCAAAAAAGCCTGGCCAGTGGTGTGCCGATGTCACAGGTGTTGTTTACCGCATCAGTCGCAGGTTTTATGGTGTTACCCCTTATGGTGTTTCATTTGTTGCAGCTGGTGGTCAGCTCAATGTTGGCTCAGCGTTGGCGTGGATCACAGAGGCTCGAAGTGTAAGCCGTATTTTTTGGAAGCGCCATGGGCGCGTTTCGTCTGGTTTTTGGACAAAAGTGTTTAAGTTATTCCTTTTCTTGTATATCAAAAGATTACTGATTATGGGTGTCTGTGGATAAGTGGCACAACCGAATAAATACTTTTGAATTCAAAAAGTTAACGGCAAAAAAATTCTGGACGACTTTGGGTGCAACGCAAGGATGAATTCTGGACAAAAAAATTAACGTCGTTAAAGCAGTGAGTTGTTAGCGATCGATTCACAAATTACTCACAGGACGACGTACCCGTAGTTATCCACAGGGCAGAATATCGTAACTTTTTGTGAATAACAAAAAACAGACCCGAAATATCTCAGTTTGTTGCTGCTGAACGCAAATTCAGCATCGCAGCGGCCTGTTCAGGCCCTTAACATGGCGCATCACCCAGCCACGCGGGGTTTTCGTCATACATTTTCTGAAGCAGCTGTTTGATCAGCCCAAGGTATCGGGAATCGTCGTTAACCCGATGATTCAGAATAATCGGGGATACCGCCCGCTCACCGTCCAGTAACCGGTATTGGATGTCCTGGCGCATTTGCCGCGCAGAAACGGGAATGACACAAATACCCACCTCGGCCGCAACTAACCCCAATGCGGCCTGAATTTCGCGCACTTCATGAACACTGCCGGGCCGCACCCCGTTAGCCTGAAACACACCCAGCACCAGGTCGGCAAAGCTGGGGCGTGGCGACTGCGGGTAGACGACCAAACGCTCGCCCTGCAACTCGGACACATGAACCGGCCCCTCAAGGGCTGCCAGACGAGAACTCTCGGGTATGGCCACCGCCAGGCGTTCTTCACGCAAGACAATACCCATGACATTCGGGTCATTGTGAGGAATACGGCCGATGCCGACATCAATACGACCCTCATTCAAGGCATCGACCTGTTGTACCGTCGTCAGTTCAACCAGCTGAATCTCGAGCTCGGGATCATGTTTGCGCAATTGCCGTATCAACGATGGCATGCCTGCATACAGTGTGGAGCCCACAAAACCGATGCTCAATACCTTGCGTTGATCCAGACCGACGCGTCGCGTGGCCTCTTTCATTTGCTCGACACGGGCCAGAATCTGCAAGGCTTGCTCATAAAACACGCGGCCGGCATCGGTTAAACGAACGGGTCGATGCTTGCGCATCAGCAATTGAACACCCAGCTCATCTTCCAGCGCCTGGATTTGGCGACTCAGGGGTGGCTGGGCCATATGTAATTGATCCGCTGCCCGCGTAAAATTGCCTTCCCTGGCTACGGCAACAAAATAATGTAGCTGACGCAGATCCATTGTTTCCCCCGAAATTGGACAGGTGCATTTCTGCATATTACCGGAGCAAACCCCTGATTTTCGCGGCTTGGCGCCTTTTAATACCTTAAAAGTATTCAATCAGATGAAAACGGTGTTGGACATCCGATGCCAACGGCCCGATTATTCACGATTAATCCGTTTCATCACATCTTAATAAACACGCCAATGTTTACCGATTCGAATCACCCGGTTATCGAACGCGTTGAAACCCGCATCGTTGATCTGCCCACAATCCGGCCTCACAAACTGTCGGTTGGAACCATGCAGGGCCAAAGCCTGATGCTGTTGCAGGTCATCTGCAGCGACGGCGTTACAGGGTTGGGCGAAGGTACCACCATCGCTGGCATGGCCTATGGGCCCGAAAGCCCGGAAACCATGAAACAGACGGTAGATACCTATCTGGCTCCAGCCATCGTTGGCAAAGACGCCACCCGTATTCAAGCCCTGATGACGCACGTCGGCAAATTGGTCAAGATGAACCACTTTGCCAAAAGCGCTTTGGAAACCGCCTTGCTCGACGCTCACGGCAAGCGCCTGGGGGTGCCGTTGTCTGAACTGCTGGGCGGGCGTCGTCGCGACCGCTTGCCCGTTGCCTGGACGCTCGCCTCGGGCAATACAGCCCAAGATATCGACGAAGCCGAAAAGATGCTGGCTCTGCGTCGCCACAATGTGTTTAAACTGAAAATCGGTGCCAAGGCCATCAAAACCGATATCCAGCACGTCGCTGACATCAAGAACGCCTTGGGCGACCGTGCAGCGGTACGTGTCGACATCAACATGGCCTGGAGTGAAACGCAGGCGGCCTGGGGTATTCCCGCGTTGGCCGACGCCGGCTGCGAACTGGTTGAACAACCGGTTGCCTCGGCCGCGGCATTGGGTCGCCTGATGCGACGCTTTTCAATTCCCTTGATGGCCGATGAAGTACTGCAAGGGCCGGAAAGCGCTTTTGCCATCGCCAAAGAAAGCGGCAGTGACGTTTTCGCTGTCAAGATTGAACAAAGCGGCGGGTTGTTTGCTGCGCAACGCGTCGCCGCCATTGCCGATGCCGCCGGTATTGAACTCTACGGTGGCACCATGCTTGAAGGTGCGGTCAGCACCATTGCCTCAGCCCACTTGTTTGCCAGTTTTGCCAACCTGCAGTGGGGTACCGAGCTGTTTGGCCCGCTCTTGATTACTGAAGAAATCCTGACACAACCGCTTGAATACAGCGATTTCGAACTGACCGTCCCGACAGGCCCCGGCCTTGGCATTGCGCTGAACGATGCCCAGGTGCAGCGATTCACCCGGCCAGGCTCTATTCACCACGTTACGCGCAGCTAATCCGCCCGCTGCGCACCGATTCCCCCAACAGGAGACCCACAGATGCTGTTTCATGTGCAAATGGATGTTCAGATTCCGCACAGTCTGGACCCCGAAGTTGCGGCTCAGCTCATTGCCAAAGAAAAGGCGTATTCGCAAGAATTGCAACGTAGCGGCAAATGGCGCCACATCTGGCGAATTGTTGGCGAATACGCCAACTACAGTATTTTTGACGTCGAAGACAACGCAGAATTGCACCAGTTGCTCAGCAATCTGCCGCTTTACCCGTTCATGAAAATCTCAGTAACACCGCTCTGCCGCCACCCATCGTCGGTACGCGAGGACGACAGCTGAATCGCCCAAAACGCGCTGCGCTGTCATCCACTCCACTCTCAAAAAGCCAACTCTATTACATAAAAGGGACAGAAAATGACCGTTAAAGTATTTGACACCCAGGAAGTTCAAGACCTGTTGAAAGCTGCTGTAAACCTCGAAGGCCAAGAGGGCAACGCCCGTTTCAAACAGATTCTTCACCGTCTGTTGTCTGACCTGTTCAAGGCCATCGACGATCTTGACATCACGCCCGACGAAATCTGGGCTGGCGTCAACTACCTGAACCGCCTGGGCACCGATGGTGAGGCTGCGTTGCTGGCTGCCGGTCTTGGTCTGGAAAAATACATCGACATCCGCCTTGATGCCGAAGACAAGCAAATTGGTCTTGACGGGGGTACACCGCGTACCATCGAAGGCCCGCTGTACGTTGCCGGCGCCCCCGTTAAAGAAGGTGTGGCCAAACTTGACGTTGACCCCGACGAAGATGCTGGTCCGCTGGTCATCCACGGCGTCGTGAAAGGCGCTGACGGCAAACCGGTTGCCGGTGCTGTGGTTGAATGCTGGCATGCCGATTCCCGCGGTTTCTATTCTCACTTCGACCCCACTGGAAAACAAAGCGACTTTAACCTTCGTGGTGCGGTGCGTACCGATGCCGACGGCAAGTACGAATTCCGTACTCTGATGCCGGTAGGTTATGGCTGTCCTCCACAAGGTTCAACACAGCAGCTGTTGAACCACCTGGCACGTCATGGCAACCGCCCCGCACACGTTCACATGTTCGTGACCAGCGACGGCAACCGCAAGCTGACGACGCAATTCAATATTGAAGGCGATCCGCTGATCTGGGATGACTTTGCCTATGCCACACGCGAAGACCTGATTCCACCGGTAACCGAAAAAACCGGCGGTGCTGAGCTTGGCCTGAAGGCCGATACGTACAAAGATATTGAATTCAATATCACGCTCACACCACTGGTCGATGGCAAAGACAACCAGTTGGTCAACCGTGTGCGTGCGGCGGCTTAAACGCTTTGATTTTAGCGGCAGTCGGGAATGAATTTGCAGAACATGGCATTCCTGGCAGCATCAAAGCGGCGGCAGAACGGGCAAGATTGCTCGTTCTGCCCGAGCGCGTTAACGGTAAAAACCGGTTACCAAACAGGCGACTGGTCAGGACGTGCGCCCGAACACTTGCCCCAGCCGGCGTCGAATCGCCGACCAGAACTTGCGCAACAACAACCAGCCAGGCACCAGAATCACAATCCAGGGTAATGCGCTGGCCACAAAGATCATTGCGGCAGCAACGCTTTGTGTGAACGTTTTGCCCATCTCATGCCAGGCACTCCGGATCGGCGCCCATACATCGCTGGCAAGGGTGCGCGGAGCGCTGCGATAATTGATGTCGAACCGGACCCGCTCGGTTTCGCCCGCCAGAACCCGTGACTGCGCCGTCATGGAATCCAGCGATGACTGTACGCGATTCAACTCGCGCTCAAGCGCCAAAAGATCGGCCAGCTTGTCGGTCTGATGATGGGCCACCATTGATTGCAACCGATCCCGCAGTTGCTCTGCACTTTGACGACGTGCCTGAAGGTCCGTCCATTGCAGTGTGCGGTCTTCACGCGACACGTTTTTTTCTATCGGTTCGACACCTGAAGCGTCGATCGCCCTCAAAAACTGCTCGAGTTGATCGCGGGCAACACGAAGCTGCAAGTTGGCGCTACGGGC
>JAAYID010000134.1 GCA_012744285.1 Alcaligenaceae bacterium | reverse complement strand
GCTGGCCGAGGCATTGCCCAGGGCCGCCTGATGTCGGAAGGGCTTGGGCCCAGTAACCCGATTGGCGATAACGCTACCGCCGAAGGGCGCGCGTTGAATCGTCGTGTCGAGCTGTTTCTGTATGCAGTACGCTGATGTATAAAAAATGGCCAGCAAAACTGCTGGCCATTTCAGACTGTTGATAAACCCCCTGTTTTTTGCAGGGTGCCCGGTGCGTTTGCCGGGTCTTGATCAGAACGGGTAATGACGCGGCAGCGTTTGCAGGGTTACCCAGCGCAGTTCAGTAAAGGCCTCGATGCCGGCCTTGCCACCGAAGCGACCGATACCGCTGTCTTTGACGCCACCGAAGGGCATCTGGGCTTCGTCGTGAACAGTGGGCCCATTGATATGGCAAATACCTGACTGGATACGCGATGCCACTTGCCAGGCCCGCGCCACATCCTTGCCGAATACCGCTGAAGACAAGCCATATTCGCTGTCGTTGGCGACCCGAATCGCTTCGTCAACACCGTCAACCCGCACGATGCCTTTGACCGGCCCGAATGACTCTTCGCTGTAGATCTTCATGTCGGGGGTGACGTTGTCGATCAGGGTGGCGGGGATCAGGGTGTCGGTGGCCTTGCCGCCGCACAACAGTTTGCCGCCCTTGGCCAGTGCGTCGTCAATCATGTCGTTGCAGCGGGCAACGGTGGACATATCAACTACCGACCCCAGCACGACAGGGCCTTTGCGGGGGTCGCCCAGCGGCAGATTACGCGCTTTTTCAGTCAGTTTGGCGACGAACTCGTCAGCGATCTTGCTGTCGACAATAATGCGTTCGGTTGACATGCAGATCTGGCCTGAGTTGGCAAAGGCGCCGAAAGCCGCACCGTTGACGGCATCATCAATGTCGGCGTCATCAAGCACCACCAACGGGGCTTTGCCGCCCAGCTCGAGAACCACGGGTTTGAGGTGCCTGGCGCAGGCCATGGCGATGATTCTGCCGACACGGGTTGACCCGGTGAAGTTGACACGGCGCACGGCCGGATGGGCGATCATGGCTTCAACAACCGGGCCGGCGTCTGCGGGGGCGTTGGTGACGAAATTGACAACGCCTTCAGGCAGGCCGGCTTCCTGCAGGGCTTCGATAATCAGGCCGTGGGTGGCCGGACACAGTTCCGACCCCTTCATGACGACGGTATTGCCGCAGGCCAACGGTACGGCAATGGCGCGTGTGCCCAGAATGACAGGCGCATTCCAGGGGGCCATGCCCAGCACAACGCCGGCAGGTTGACGTACCGCCATGGCCAGATTGCCGGGCACATCGGAGGGAATGATTTCGCCATTGATCTGGGTGGTGAGTGCAGCGGCTTCAACCAGCATATTGGCGGCCAGGTGGACATTGAACCCCGCCCACATGGCAGAGGCGCCGGTTTCTTCAGCCACGGCCTTGATGAAATCGTCGGCACGTGCTTCTAACGATTGCGCGGCTTTCAGCAGCAGGCCACGGCGTTCGCCGGGCCCCATGGCTGCCCATGCCGGAAAGGCTCTGGATGCGGCTTCGACGGCCGCAATCGCGTCTTCGACCGTTGCAGCCGGCGCCGTGGTGGCGACACTGCCATCGAGCGGGTTTTTACGCTCGAAGGTTGCGCCATTGCTGGCGGAGACCTTCTTGCCGTTGATCAACATTGAAATGGTAGTCATGGACATGCTCCGGAAGAGAGAGTGAAACAGTTGGGTATGAGGCGGTTTGAGGTCGCACCCACCCTTTTGCAGCGCCGGGATCAGGCGTTCTGTTCGTAGAACTGGCGTTTATTATCGTACATCTGCCGATCAGCCTCCCGGATGGCTTCTTCGATGCGTTCGCCTTTCTGGCAGGTGGCCCAGCCCACGGCCATTTGCAGGGCAGGCCCTGTGTAGAACTGATTGTTCAGTTCGGTGACCTTGACCAGGTTGGCCAGCAAGAGGTCACGGGTATCGTCAGTGGCACCCGGCATCAGGATGGCGAACTCGTCGCCACCAATGCGCATGGCGGAACAGTTTTTGCCCGTCGCCTGTTGCAGGACCTCACCGGTGCGGCGTAACAGGTCGTCGCCGGCACCATGGCCGTGGATATCGTTGACTTCTTTGAGGTTGTTCAGGTCGATCATGATGACGGTGACCGGGAAGGGCCCTTTTCGTTCCAACCGGGTCAGTTCATCAACGTAGAAGGCACGGTTTTTCAGTTTGGTGAGCACATCATGTTTGCCAAGGTATTCGAGGTAGGCCTCGGCTTTTTTGCGGGCCGTGATATCGGTCAGCGCAAGCAAGACCTTGCCCCATGTTTTTTCGTAGCCTGCAAAGACAGAAAACTGCAGATGGATGTTCAGGGGGGTGCCGTCCAGCCCGTGATTCAGGACTTCGCGCTGCAAAAACAGGCGGCCTTCCCATAAGTCGATGAGCTGCTCGCGAAAGTGAGGCAACATTTCTTCGCGGAAGACATCTGGCAGGTTCGAGAGCAGTTCTTCCTTGCTTTTGGCCTTGAACATTTCGAGGGTGTAACGGTTGACGTCGATAACCCGGATCTCGGCCACGCAGCGTTCGACAAATTCGGGATGAACGTCGGTGAAGGTACGAAAGTCAGTAATGCCCTGGTGACGTACTTCATCCAGCAACGACTTTATTTTTGAAAAGTCTTCGACCCAGAGCGAAACCGGGGCGTACTCGAAGATACCGGTCGCGTAGCGCTCTTGTTGCGCCACTTTTGCGTGGGCTTGTTCAAGTTCGGTGATGTCGTCCAGCGAAACCAGAACGCGATCCCAACGCTTCTCGTGATCGGGCAGGACAACCGCCTTGATCAGGACATCAAGCCGCTCACCGTCCAGGGTGTAGTTAACGCTTTTGCTTTCGAAACGTTCGTTGCCCAGCCAAAGCTGCTCAAGCTCTTCGATGTGGGCCTCGAGCATGTCGTCACGCAGGACTTCGCCCAGGCGGGTGGCCAGTTCATCATGTGACCCGGCTTTCAGCAAATCAAGGGTTTTCTGGTTGACACGCAAAACCTTGATGCAGGCTGAGCAGGCTGCAACCCTTGTGATGTCGTCTTGCAGCCATTTTCGCAAGTCGGTGACCCCCTCGGCCCGCCATTGGGCAAACAGTTCGAACAGGGCGCTGTAGTCCTCAAGCCAAAGGGAATTGGGCATGATCTCAAAGAAATCGGCCAGGTTCGTACCCCAGGTGTCGGTACCGGTGGTGCTTCCAGGTTGCATGACAGGTTTCCGTAAAGGCGCGGCAACGGTGCAGCGATCAGATGTGAATCATATGCTAACCAATAAAAACAGGCCCCGTGAAGGGCCTGCAGGCAACTGCTATCGATCTTATTTGACGCCGGGGTCTTTGAACTTCTCGAT
>JAAYID010000133.1 GCA_012744285.1 Alcaligenaceae bacterium | reverse complement strand
GGAGGTACACATGGCAGCGACGATGCTCACCGTGTCTACCGTGGAAGCTGCCTTTTTGGCAGACTTGCCACAGCGGAAAATCAATCAGGTCGTTGATGACGACATCCTGCCCGCACGCCTTTATCAGGTCAACTCACGTGTCCGGCGTTTCATGCCTGTCGCCGCTGCGCTGACCAAGTTCTATTTTGGCGCAGAAAAGGTCATGGCGGCGCATGCCAGAAAGCAGGTCATGGCTGAACTCGTCAAGCGCATTCATGCCCTGCCACCGGCACAGACTCGCCAGATACTGGCCCTGGCGTCTGCCGGCGCAGAAACCACCTGGCACGTGCAACCGCTCGATTGTGTCGATGTTAATCTGGGCGGCTTTGTCCGGCAAACCATGGAACGTTTCCACGTCCTGCAGCAAGTCAACGACGCCATTGAAAGTACCCCTGACATCATGCAGGGGGCTGCCGTGTTCAAGGGTTCTCGTGTACCGGTAGGTTTGGTGCTGGGCTTTCTTCGCCAGGGTGATACGCTTGAAGCGCTGAAGCAAGACTACCCGTTCCTCACCCCCGAACTCATCGAGCTTGCCCGCGTGTACGAGGCGTTGCATCCACAGCGTGGTCGCCCGCGCATGCTGGCACGTCAATTCCCAGCCTGACCTTATTAACCGTGTGCTGGAGGTGACCTTCCGGCAAGACGGGCACATTGAAACCACGATTTACGCGTTACCCCAGGAGTCGGCGAGCTGAACAACCAGCTACAGGCGCTTTTGGCTCTGAGGTGTCATCCCGCTGTTTCTGTTTCATCGGCCTCGGCCTGCAGCGGTTTCATGCGGCTGGCGATCAGAAGCCCTACCTCGAACAGCAAACACAGTGGCACTGCCAGCATGAACTGGCTGATGACGTCGGGCGGTGTGACGACGGCAGCGATAATGAACGCCCCGACAATGACGTACCCCCGACCGCTGCGCAGTTTGTCAGCAGTGGTGATGCCGGTTTTGACCAGAAGCACCACGGCGATGGGCACTTCAAAGGTAATGCCGAAGGCCAGGAACATGGTGATGACGAAGCTGACATAGGCTTCGATGTCGGGCGCCGGCGTGATGGACTGGGGTGCAAAACCCGCAATGAATTCAAACACGGTTTTGAAGACGACAAAATAACAAAAGGCCATGCCCAGCAAGAACAAAATGGTGCTGGATAAAATCAGCGGCAGGGCCAGACGTTGTTCGTGTTTGTAAAGGCCCGGAGCCACGAAAGCCCAGGCCTGGTACAGCACAACCGGAAGCGACAGCACGAAGGCGGCCAGCAGGGTGACCTTGATGGGCACCATGAACGGCGTAATGACGCCGGTGGCGATCATGGTGGTACCGGTGGGCAGGGACGCCAGCATGGGGGCGGCCAGAATGTCATAGATGGCCGAGGCGCCCGGATACAGGAACAGCACGACGAACACCACCAGAATGGCGCCAACGGCGCGCATCAGGCGGGTGCGCAGTTCGATCAGGTGCGAAACAAAGGTGTCGGTGCTGCTGTCTTCGGTGGTCACGGCGATGTTCCGGTGTTGCTGGTGGACGAGGCGGCCGCAGGTTTGGGCGGTGAAGCGTTTTCAGGGCTTGCCGTGTTGTTGCCGGAGGCTTGCGGTGCGCCGTTAGTGTTTGCAGAAGCCTGAACAGCGGTTGTGCTTGCGCTTGGGGCAGAGGTCTCACCGGAGAGTTCGGGTTGTACTGCAGCCTCTTGGCCTTCAAAATCAACCATGGACGCCTGCAGCGACTTGCCAGCATTTTCGACGGCCTTTTGCGCTTCGAGCATGGGGTTGGCGATGGTGCGCGAAGCGTCGTCAAGCGAGGCTTGTACCGAGCTGCGGGCTTCGTCAAACTGGTTTTTAAGGTTGTTCAGGTCGCCTGCATCCATTTCGCGTTTGATGTCGGTTTTGACATCATTGACGTAGCGCTGCGCGCGCCCCAGCAGATGGCCCAAGGTACGGGCCACCTTGGGCAGGCGTTCGGGGCCGATGACGACAAGGGCAATCATGCCGATGACCATCAGTTCGGTGAAGCTGATATCAAACATGACGGTTAACCGTTAGGGGTAAATGCAACACAGCCCTGCCGGTCAGGCATCTTTCTTTTCTTTGGCTTGCACGTCGATGGTGCTGTCATCCTGGACTTTCTGGGTGACGGCTTCTTTTTTGTCATCGGTGGCGGTGGCGTCAGCCATGCCTTTTTTGAACCCTTTGACGGCGCCGCCCAGGTCTTCGCCCATGTTGCGCAGTTTCTTGGTCCCGAATACGAGTGCAATGATGACCAGGACGATCAACCAATGCCAGATGCTGAAGCTACCCATAACTGTCTCCGTCAGGCGGCCGGTGCCGCACGCTTGTTCCAGGGGCGGGGACCCCCGAGTATATGAAAATGCAGGTGATCGACTTCCTGGCCGCCTTCGCGGCCGGTATTCACCACTAGGCGAAAGCCGCCATCATGGCCGGGTGTGCAACCGTTGTCAAAGGCCAGTTTCTGCACCAGTGTCATCATTCTACCCAACCACGGGGCGTCGTCAGCGGTGACATCGGCCAGCGAACGCACATGATGGCGGGGCACGACCAGCAGGTGCGTGGGGGCCGCGGGATTGATGTCGTGGAAGGCGATGAATTCGTCGTCTTCGTGAACCTTCTTTGCGGGGATTTCACCCTTGGCAATCTTGCAGAAGATACAGTTTTCGCTCATGGTTTAACGCTTTACGATTGAGGGCGGCCGGCTTTTTCGGCCAAGCCCGAGACGCCTTCGCGCCGTGCCAGTTCATCAAGCACCTGTTCGGGCCGCACTCCATAATAGGCTAGTGCAACCATGCTGTGAAACCAAAGGTCGGCAGTTTCGGCGATGATCCGCTCGGCGTCCGCATCTTTGGCAGCCATCACCAGTTCGGTGGCCTCTTCGCCGACCTTCTTCAGGAAGGCGTCCGGGC
>JAAYID010000132.1 GCA_012744285.1 Alcaligenaceae bacterium | reverse complement strand
AGCAAACACCGACACGCTGACCAGCGTCGTCGCAATGCCGATAATCAGCAACACGATCATCATCTCGAGCAGCGTAAAACCGCGCTGCCGGCTAACGGGCCCAGGAACCGATATCGGCATCCGTACCCTCACCGCCAGGCTGCCGGTCGGCCCCCAGCGAAAACACATCGACGTCGTCATGCACACCGGGATTCAGATACTGGTAGGGCGTATTCCACGGATCAACCGGAACTCGGTCAAGATACGCCGACGGCTGGCCCTGGCCGGCGACCAGCGCCCCAAGGCCGGGATCAGACGGCGGATAGCGGCCATGATCCAGCCGGTACAGCTTGAGCGCCTGCATAATGGCACCGATATCCTGCTTCGCGGCGATAACGCGTGCCTGATCGGGCCGGCCCATGACATTGGGCACCACAAGCGCGGCAAGCACCCCCATGATCACCACAACCACCATCACCTCAATCAGCGAAAACCCGCGCTGACCTGCGCCCGCCAGCCCGCTCGAAGAGCGGGCACTGATCGTACGGCTTCGGGAAAAAATCAAATTGTCTGCCATAGTGAAAAAATTATTGATGCATGAACCATGGAAAGCATCCTACCCGCCGTAAAACGGCCGCGTCAATGCTCTGCAGCATTTACAAAAAAACAGATACCGGCCTCAGGTTCAGCCCGTGCATTTCGCAACGTTTTGGGGCATGATGGATGACTACACCACTTGTACAGATGCCTTTACAGGCCCTTATCCATGTTTGCGCACCCCTCGACAGCAGCATTCATCTCTGGCGTCAGGCACCGTAGCCCGGGTCTTGTTCAGGCCCTGGCCATGGTGGCCTGTGCCGCCGGTATCGGCCTGTGGGGCGCGCTTCTGCTGGCCCCTCTGCCGTTGCCCGCGCCTGCAGCCCTGGCGTCAGGCCCTGTCACCGGCCCAAACCTTGCTCCGGTTATCAACTGGTTCGGTGGAAACAGCGCACGGCTGCGTCTTGAAGTCGTCGGCCTCATCGCCTCGGGACCACACGGTGCTGCCCTGCTGTCAATCAACGGCGAACCACCCAAAGCCTTCCGCACCGGCCAGGCCCTTGCCCAGGGGGTCACCCTTTCGGCAGTCCTGCCCCAGGGGGTTGTCATCGACCAGGACGGCATCACTGAAACCATTACCGTCGCCACCCAGCAACCCGCACAACCGGGGTTCATCGCAGCGCCCCCTGCAACAACGGGCCGCTAACCGCGCGGCTTCACGCCCCCCGGCTACAGCGCCAGCAAAACAGCCATACCGGTCAGCGCCAGGTATGGGCCAAAACTGAACGCTTCGCCCGCCTGCAAATTACCCCCTAGCCGCCGCATGACGGCGACAATCAGGGCCAGCGCAGACGACAGCACGATCACGTGCGGCAAAAGCGCCCAACCGAACCAGGCGCCCAGTGCGGCCAACAATTTGAAATCGCCATGCCCCATGCCCTGACGGCCGGTGAACCGCCAAAATACCCAACAAACCATCCATAGCGCCAGATAACCCGCAAGCGCCCCGACAACCGCATCGACAGGCGCGGCAAACGTACCCGCCAGATTCACCAGCACGCCCAGACACAGCAGCGAAAGCGTCAGGATATCGGGCAAAAAGCCCGTTTCGGCATCAATCCAGGCCAGCGCCAGCAACACGACAACGTACACAATGGCCGCAACCGCTGCTGGCGTTGCCCCAAATCGCCACGCACAACACAATGCCAGCACCGGTGCCACCCGCCAGAACGCGGCCCGATAGACCCGATGAACGGGGGCAGGCTCGGCCGGAAGCTGCGCATCAAGCCGACGCGGCAAAATGTACGCTGCACGACTCAAGGGCACACACAAAAACAAAGCGAAGGCCACCGCCCCGACAAACACGACGGGTGCCGGCAGCCCCCACGGGATCCACATATCCATTACCTGGCCGGGCCTGCCAAAAAACCCGCTTACTGGACCGAAGCGCTGGCAGCCGCCGTCAGTGGCGCTTCAGCATCTTTGACCAAACGAAAACCGACATGCGACATGGGGCTATACGGGTCGGAACCCCGCCGGGCGCTGGGCCGATACGACAGACAATAGTCTTCATTGCACAGAAAAGAACCGCCGCGGATAACCCGCTTGGGGGCATTAACAGGCACACCCGGCTCGGACGGGTCAAACGACCGTGCGGGCCCTGCCGGATTTTCGAGGGGCTGGCCTTTGGCCAGCTGGGCCTGCTTGCTGAAATACGCCGCGTCGTACCAGTCGGCCACCCACTGCCAGGCGTTGCCCGTCATATCGTGCAAACCGTAGCCGTTGGGAAGAAAGGTACGCACAGGTACCGTGCCTTCTGCCCCGCCGGCCTTCGGGCTGACCACCGGAAAACTGCGCTGACGGGTATCCCAGTAATTGGCCATGGGCTTGCCATCGGGCATCAGCTCGTCACCCCACACATAGGTCGCCTGTTCCAGGCCACCCCGCGCGGCGTACTCCCATTCGGCCTCGGTGGGCAAACGCTTGCCCGCCCAGCGGGCATAGGCCAGCGCATCGTCATAGCTGACCTGCACCACCGGATGATCTCCCTTGCCATCAATCGTGCTGCCCGGCCCTTGTGGATTGCGCCAGTTGGCACCCGGCACATAACGCCACCACTGCGAATAATCATTCAGATCCACAGGGCCTGCCGTACCCACAAACACCATCGCCCCCGGAACCAGAACCTCGTCAGGTGGCTTGGGGATGCCCGGGGGCAATTGCACGCGTATGGTTTCCCAATCAGGCTTTTTTTCGGCCGTCGTGACGTAGCCCGTTTGCCGCACGAATTCGGCAAACTGGTCGTTACTGACATGGGTAACATCCATCCAGAAACCCGGCACGCTGACGGCATGGGCCGGCTTTTCATTGGGCTGAGCCAGCTTGCTGTCACTGCCCATCAGGAAAACACCCGGTGGAACCCACACCATATCGTGCGGCGCCGAAACACCATCTGACGGCACTCCCGCTGGCGTAACCGTCGCAACCGAAGTCTGGCCCTTCCAGACCATAGCCACCGCAGCGACGGCAACAGCACCGACCACGACAACCGCCGCCAGCAACCAGCGGCGGCGAGTGCCGTTAATAAACCCCATACGTACGCTCGCAGGTTTTATTCAGGTTGGCCTGAATAACGGCCTCGTCTTTGTAGTCTGTCTTGCCATCGCGCAACGTGGGCGTCAGGAAATCATAAACGCTGGACAACCCCCATTCCTGGGCAATTTTCCGCCAGTTGTTAAGATCTGCCGCATTCACCACACCATCCATATTGCCATCGCCCGGACACGCAGGGCTCGAAGCCAGAATGTTGTCCATTTTGGTGCGCAGATCTTGATAAACAGCCGTCAGCTGCGGGTCTGCGGTCGGCAACAGGTTACGGTCAACAGTGTCAAGCAAGGGTACCGGCTTGGCCTGATTGACTTCGAACAGTTCTTCGGTAACAACCTTTTTTTGGCCATCGGTAGCGGGGTCGTAATCAACACTGGTATTGACCACCAGCTTGTAGCGGTCATTGCGAACGGCCACACTGGACTCGGGCACCAGCGCCAGCAGGTCTTGCGGCGGGCTGGCCTTGTAGCGCGCCTCGTTGACGTCGGCACACGTGGCATACCCTTTGCCCGGCGGGTTGGTTGGAATGACAGAAGCGCTGGTATACCCAGGGCCCCAGTACACACCCAGGTTGTCCTCGCACACACTTTTTGAGGTAGGAATCACGGTGCAGGCGGTACTCATCACACACGGCCCGTTACGACCACCATTGGCTTGCTCGTTCAACCCGCCCTGAGTGAAATTGACCGTACGCAAGCTGCCCTGGCCCGGGTCTTTCAGGTAGGGCAAGATGCCCGCCGAATCAATGGTGTGCGGGACTTCTTTATGGGCATCCAGGCCGGCCAGTTCACCAAAGAACTGGAACAGATCGACCATGTTGACCATATGGTCAACCTCGCGCCCCGGCTGCACAACCTGTGGCCCGGCAATAATCAACGGGTCCCAGACCCCGGTCTGGTACGCCGTCCCCTTGGCCCGCGTTGGGTCAAAAGGCAGCTTGACGGCATTGGCCAACGACCCGTTGTCACCCACAATGACAATGACCGTGTTCGTTGCTGCCGGATCATAATTCAGGCTGCCGTTTTCGTTGTAACGGGCAAGACCTGTCTCAACCAGCAAACGGCCAAACTCGGTATCCAGCGCCTCGGTCATTCTGTCTTGTATAACCCGCGTACCCACAGCGCTGCCCTGACCGTCATCCGTACAGCTCAAGCTATCGAGCGGGCCTGTATGACCCGGCACCAACCGCTTGGGCGGCTGTTGCCAGGGGGTATGTGCCGCGCTGTAACTCACCGTTGCCATCCAGGGCTTGTCGGAAGAACGGGAATTGATCCATTTAATAGCCGCATCGGTTTCGATCGTGGTGCGATACCCGCGGGACCGCGGGTCTGACAACTTCACCACCTCGGTTTGGCCATTCTCGATAACCACCAACGGCGAAACATAATAGGCATTTTCAACGTTGAAATTCAGGCGTGCCGGGGGCGTACCGCAAACGGCATCAGGCACCAGAATACCGCCCGAATCAAGACACTGCATCCCTGGCGCATCCTGGGTCAATGAGGTACGGGCCACAACCGAGCAACTTCCATCGGGCTGGTAACACGCCCCACGCTCAGCACCGCCCGAGCGCTCGCCCGGAATGAACCCGCACATTTGCGTCGCCGCCGTGTCGTACCCGCCTGCCGTTCTGTCAATGGAACCTGGCAAGCCGCCTACCCAGCCATAGAAGTAATCCCAACCCAGCACACCGGGTGTCGAATGCTCTGCCTGATTATTCTCGGGCCCGGCCAAGTGGAACTTGCCGAACATACCGCTTTCGTAGCCTGCACGTTTAAGCAGCTTGGGTGCCGTAATGTCGTAGGGTGACAGTTGGGAGGTGGCCAGGTCATTCGGGCCAATGGCCTGATTGATACCGGTTCGCAAGGGATACCGGCCCACAAACATGGCCGCACGCCCCGGCGAACATTCGGGCATCGACCAGGTATTGCGGAAGCGAAGACCGGCATGGGCAACCGCGTCGATATTGGGCAGATTGGGGCCAACAGCCCCACCGTAACCAAAGACCTTCATCTGGTCAATACCCACATCGTCCATAATGACAAACAGGATATTCGGCCCCCGGGCCGAATCATTGCCACCACTACTGTCGTCAGAGGAAGAGCCGCCGCAAGCGGTAAGCACGAGTGCGGCAGAAACGGCCGCCAACGACGCCGAAAGCGTTTTATTCACAGAATTCTCCGGTGTAATAGAGGCAACATGGAACGGCAAACGGCCTGTCACCCGTAGGGTTTTTCAAAGTGTAATTGATCTACCTCAAATAACAACCAGAAAAAACAGATGCTTCCGAATCCGGTCATGGAGACAGCGTTGGTCACTCAGTGCTTCTCGTTACGCTTGGATCTGGACCGGTGTGATTGAACATACCACCCCAAGACGCTTGCGCTGCATAGGGTGGATAACGCCAAAGGCAGAAGAAACGTGACATCTTCAAACGGCAGGCGTGCGATGAGCTGACCAGGCATAAACACAAGCGCCACCAGAACGGTTGCACAGAACATGGCAACCACTATGCAAGTAATAAGAACAATAAGTTTGAAAAGGCTTGGCTCGTGTACTGACGCTTTGTTCATTGTCTTCCCCTTTTTGGATTGGTTTTTTCTGCGGGTTGATCACCTGCTGCCGAATACTGCGCAAACAATCACGCGTGAAAATTTATTGTGTAATTTTCGGCAGCGTAGGGGATACCCATTGACTCGTCTAGTGTTTGACATAAGCAATAAATCGACCCGGACACTAGAAACGTACATTCACATACAGTGAACCCGCATTAGCCCGGACTTTTCATCAGCCAAGTGATCCGAGCGTTTTTCGGCCGCTCTGGCTGGAGTCGTTCGCAGCGAAGACAAGATGACGGCGCGGATGGTGTTTTTTTGATGCCACAGGCGCAATTGCCCCAACCCCCATGGCTTT
>JAAYID010000131.1 GCA_012744285.1 Alcaligenaceae bacterium | reverse complement strand
TTTTTCAACTACACCATTACCGTTGACGGCACCGACTTCTGGCTGGAACCGGAAAGCAACAGCCAGATTCGAGGGTATGTAAAGATCTCGAAAGATGAACTGGCCAAAAGCATTTATTCCACAGAAGGCAATGCCTGGTTGTACACCCAAAAAACCGATGCCACCCCCTACCAGATCCTGAAAAGCGACGGCCCTGCCATGAATGTGGGCCAGAACAATCAGTGGGGTGAACTCTTCACACAATTCCTGACCGGCCTGAGCGCCGGTTTTTACGGCGGTGTCACGGGCCGATCACCGAACCCTGCCGTCACGGATACCGTGGTACTGGCCGACAACTGGAACTGGGATCCCACCTACGCCTTCGGACCCGATGGGCAGGTCAGTGGCAAATCGGCCCACTGGACCAGTGACCCCTATTCACAGATTTTCTTCGACAACTCGAATTCGTACGGCTCGGGGTATTCTGACAACCTCATGAGCCGTTACAGCGAAGGCGGACCACTGATCAGCCTGGGGGATCTGGGCGGCAATGTGGCGAACATCAACCTGATGCTCTACGACGACCAGGATACGCCACTGGGCAGCGCACACGCGTTTTCCGCATCCGGCATGGCATCGGGTGCACCGGTTATAACAACCGGCAACGGGCCCGCCAACAACACCGGATTCATTCCGGAAGGGGTGCCGGCCGACACCTCGGGCTTCATTCCCGACGGCGTACCGGCCGTACCGCCAGGCATGCTGTCACCCGATGCCTTGTCGGGCTACACCCGGCCTGTCATGCACAACTACCTGCCGGCCACCGGAACAGGCTACGCGGTCGGCACAGACACCACAGGGGCGAACCTGTCATTTTCACTGGCCAACCCGGCCGGAACAGCCGCCGGGGCCACCAGTTGGGTTGCCGACGACACGCTCACAGCGGTCAGTTTCAGCTTCCAGACAAACGCAGGCTGGAAAACCGTAACCCTCGATAAAACAAGCGGCGGCACCGACGGTTTGTGGCAAAACTGGTCCATCCAGCGCTCTGCTTCAGGCGACTACAGCATCACCCCGGTCGCAGGCTCAAGCATGTCAACGGGCAATTTCATCATTTCCCAACTGCCTGTCAGTCTTGATACGAATGCCGTCAGCTGGTTCAAGATCGGCGTGTCGAACACCGGCACTCATGATCAAAAAGTGTTCAACCTGTACACCACCAGCACCAACGGCAATTTCTTGACCACCCCGGGCAGTCTGGCCATTGATGGCGGCGCACTGACCACCATCACGCCCGGTGCGCCCACCCAACCTACCTTCAACATCAATTTCTTTCCTGGTGCGGGCAATGCCATTGATCCCGACCTGTTCATGCCCGGGGGCCAAACGTCCGGAACAACCCCCATGTTCGGCACCCCCACCTCGCCCGTGGCGGGTGCTCTGGCAGCGGACACATTCAAGGCGCTCGCAAACCAGGCCGCGGCCAACGGCAGCGTCATCACGACCAGCCAGGACCATCTGGCCTTCGGCTGGACAGGTCTGAACACAGTGGCCGCAACGGCCGACTGGATCAAGACCTACTCGAACAAAATCAGTGCACAGAATACGGCGCTGATCACCTACACACCGGCCCAGGGCAAAAGCGCCACCCTGGCCGCCACCGCCGACATCGATGGCCAGTGGCAAACAGGCGAACAGTTTTTTGATCCCGGCCAATACACCGTGACCATGACGGAGTATGCGGCGGCAGACACCAACCACACCACCCCGCTCGGTTCGACCAGCACCGCGTTGGCACTGACCGTTACAGGGGGCGCGGCCGTGCGCGATATCTACGTTGTGCCCCAAGGGCAAACCCTGCAGGTGGCCGCGCCGGCCGGTGTGCAGTCGAATGACGCGATCAGCGGTCTGGCCGCCCTTTCGCAAGGCCCGGCCAACGGGCACGCGCAACTGCAGTCCGATGGCAGTTTTGTGTACACGCCCAACCCGGGGTTTTCCGGCACCGACCACTTTACATACCGCGTTCACGATGCCAACGGGAACAGTGCGGCTGCCCGCACCACAGTGCATGTTGCCCCCACGGAAACCGACCCGGCCACACTGGCCCCGAATCTGGATTTTGACGCACTGCCTGCTGACCTGAAACTGGCTGCCATGCACTTTGCGTATCTGAATGAAATCCCTGGCCTGAACGACATTGCACACTGGCAGCAGCAACTGGACAGCCTGCCCGCCAGCCAGCACGCCGGTGTGCTGAAGGCGCTGGCGACAAGCATGGTGGCCAGTGAACGAGGGCAGCTACTTCATCAAAAACCCTGGGACCCGGGCACCCTGAGCGAGCAAGGCATCACCGACTTCGTACAAGCTACCTGGCTGCGTCTGTTCGGACACAACCCTGACACCAACACGCTGTACAACTGGCGTGACCACGTGGCGTCTACACTGTACAGTGGTCAGAGCATCGTGCCCCTGCTGAGCGAAATGATGGAATCAGCGCACACCCATGAACTGACCACGCTGCTGTCAAAAGCCGCACTGGGG
>JAAYID010000130.1 GCA_012744285.1 Alcaligenaceae bacterium | reverse complement strand
GTCCAGTCCGGCATCCTCGTCGGCATCAAGTCCTCCTGAAGCGGCATCGCCTGATGCGTCTTCGTCATTTTCATCGGGGTCGGTGTCCTCCGTGCCTGCTCAATCTTCCAAGAGTCTTTCTTTCGTGTCCTGGTTTCAAGATAATTTGTGGGCGGTTCTCGCCGGTATTTTTGCGCTGGTTGTCATCATTGTCGTCTGGTTGCTGCGTCGGGCAGGGTCCGGGCCTGCCGCAGGTGGCGGCATTACCGAAGACATGGTGCGCGAGCGCCTGCAGGGCATTAATCTTGATCTTGACGAACCCCCTCAGGGTGGTTCAAACACTCCGCGCTAGGCTGCCATGGCTCGTATCGCTTTGGGCCTCGCCTACGACGGCGCGCCTTGGCGCGGCTGGCAAACCCAACCGGGTGGCCAGACGATCCAGGACGAATTGCAAAAGGCACTGCTCAGTTTCACGACAGAGCCGGTAGAAACCGTCTGCGCCGGCAGAACCGATGCCGGTGTACATGCCGTGGGGCAGGTTGTCCACCTGGACACGCAGGCCGAGCGAAAACTCGAGTCATGGGTCCGTGGCCTGAACACGTTGTTGCCCGACACCATTGCCGTGCAATGGGCGCATCCGGTACCCGACGACTTTCATGCCAGGTTTTCCGCCACTGCACGCACCTATGTCTATGTCTTGCGAAACAGCCGCGTGCGTTCGCCCCTGACTCGCACACGTGCCGGTTGGGTGTATCAGCCCCTTGATCTTCACGCAATGCAAAAGGCCGCGACCCGTTTGCTGGGTGAGCACGATTTCTCCAGCTTTCGCTCGTCACAATGCCAGGCGGCCAGCCCGGTGAGGCATTTGCAAGTGGCCAATATCCAGCAGCATGGCGAGTTTTTCATTTTCACGTTCAAGGCCAATGCATTCCTGCACCATATGGTTCGGAACCTGATGGGTACCTTGCTGTATGTGGGGTTGGGTCGGCAGCAGCCCGACTGGGTCGATGTGTTGCTGGCCGAGCGTGATCGCAGGTTGGCCGCACCTACCTTTGCCGCGAACGGGTTGTACTTTGCCCGGGTTGAATACCCCGAGTCGTACGGCCTGCCTGGTACCGATGCCCACCGGGCATTTATTGACCATCTTGGCCTGGCCGGGTCGGGGTTGGTGGCGTTTTAGCCTGATTGTGCGTTTGCACCGTCGGTTAATGCCGGCACGCCAGGCGTCTGGCCAGCGTTTTGAGCCTGGCCTGCTTTCTTGTTTTGCGCCTTGATGGCATACATGGCCTGATCGGCCGCGTTTGACAGGCTGTCAAAATCACGACCATGCACCGGGTAAAGCGCAGCGCCGATACTGGCCGAAATCGTCACAGATGTGCTGCCCAGCAAGAACGGCGTTTCGAGTGCCTGACACAGCTTGTCGGCAACCGCCAGTGCGGCAGTTTCATTTGCAATTTCGCCCAGCAGCACCATGAACTCGTCGCCTCCGATTCGGCCGACGGTGTCAAACGCCCTTAAATTTTCTTTAAGACGTTGTGCCACTTGCTGCAACAGCAGATCGCCAGCCGAATGACCCAGCGTGTCGTTGACGGGTTTGAAGCGGTCAAGGTCAATGTACAGAATGGCGAAGTGCTGGTTGGCGCGTCGTGAGTTTTGCAGGGTGTGCTGAACGCGCGCCATGAACGAAACCCGGTTGTTCAGCCCCGTCAGCGGGTCATGATGGGCAAGGTACTGGATTTCCTGCTCCATGTGGCGCCGTTCGGTAACGTCGCGGGCAATCAGCATGATGTTGACTGTACCGTTGATGCCTTCATTGACGGTTGTGCCATGGGCAACAAACCACCGCCACTGGCCATTCGTGTGACGCATGCGAAATTCGATGCCGTCGTGACTGTTTCCGCCCGCCTGCAGTGTGGCCAGATAGGCATTGCAGGCCGGTATGTCCTGGGGGTGCAAGAGCCCGGACAGGTTGCGGCCGATGTTTTCGGTGTGATTGCCGCCCAGCAATTCGTGCCAGCTGGGCGAAACATAGTCCAGTGAGCCATCGGGGTCAAGATTCAGGATGATGTCGTAAGCGTTCTCGACCAGCTTTCGAAAGCGGGCCTCACTGTGTTGCAGTGAGGCTTCAAGTGTTTTCTTGCTGGTGATGTCATTCAGGTAGCCCGTCCAGATCATCGTGCCGTCAGCCAGTTTCTGCGACATGTCGTAGGCTTCGACCCAAACCGTGTGGCCCGCCGGGTGCAGCATGCGGAACTCGGCGTGCCAGTGCGCATGGGCCGAGGCGTCGCGTGCGCTTATATTGACAATTCTGTCGTAGTCGTCAGGGTGAACCATGCCGAGCAGGGTATTGGCGTTTTGAAGGACATCATGCGCCTTGACACCGAACATCGTGGCGACACGGTTGCCAACAAAGGTGAAATGCCACTGACGTTCGGGATGATGGCACAGCTGGTAGACAAAACCGGGTAATTCATCGCCAATCAGGTTCAGGCGCTGGGCCAGATCGCCCGACCAGGTGATGTCGCGGGCTGTGGCAACCACGGTATCGGGCGGGCAGTCGTCGGCTTTGTGTACCGGCGCCGCCGTAATATGCCAATTACGTGTGCCGCTGGGGACGCTGACAATGGTTTCGAACGTTCGAGTGGTTTTTTCTTGCAGGCAGCGAAGAAAGTTGTGTGCCAGTGCATTGGCATGAGCGGGTGCCAGGTGGTCGTGCAGGCATTTGCCGATGACCTGGATTTCGGCCAGGCCGGTATCAGCGAAAAACCGGCCGTTGGCCGCAACGTACCTGAAACTGTTCCGGTCGGGTGCGAACGACATGATGGCCTGAGCGTCGGGAGAGCTTTCAAACGCCACCTGATACAGGTTCATAAGCTACCTTGCCTTACATATGCAAATCATCTGTGTGCCTGATTCTACGCTTCCGTTGTGTTGCCGGGTAGCTACCCGAGCTCATAGCAACACCGGTACATACCCTGATACCGATTGGCGTTAGAATCTTGGTTTTTCAGTCTTTTAATGACCTGGTTCGCCAACCACAGCGAGACATTCATGAACCTTTTCTTATCCCTGGCTCGGGCAATTGATGCCCTGAACCGGTTTGTCGGTCGTGTTGTCATATGGCTGACATTGCTGGTGGTTTTGATCAGTGCCGGAAATGCGGTGGTGCGAAAGACGTTTCAGGTCAGCTCCAATGCCTGGCTGGAACTTCAGTGGTACTTGTTCGGGGCCATATTTCTGTTGGCTGCCGGGTACACATTTTTATGCAATGAGCATGTGCGCGTGGACATTCTGTCGCAACGCTTATCGCGGCCTGCCCAGATCAAGATCGAGATCTTTGGTCTTTTGTTTTTCATGCTGCCGGTGTGTGTACTGATTTTCTGGCTGTCCATTCCAATGTTCGTTGATTCGTTTGTGCTTAATGAACAGTCATCCAACACCGGTGGGCTGGTGCGTTGGCCGGCAAAGTTGCTGATTCCTGCGGGGTTTGGCCTGCTGGTGCTGGCCGGGCTATCGCACCTGATCAAATGCATTGGCTATTTACGAGGGGTGTGTGAGGACCCTATGTTGCCGGCGGTATCGGAAACCACTGATGCCGTTGCCGATGCGGCCTCAGCCGGCCGGGGGGCATGATGCTGCCATTCATCATTGAAAATCTTGCGCCCATCATGTTCTTCAACCTGGTGGTGTTCTTGCTGTTGGGTTTTCCGGTGGCGTTCACGCTGGCCGCCATTGGTGTCTTGTATGGGTTGGTGGCGGTTGAACTGGGCCTGATCCAGCCAGCGCTGTTTCAGGCGCTGCCGCAACGGGTGTTTGGCATTGTCGCCAACGATACGTTGCTGGCGGTGCCGTTCTTCACACTCATGGGGCTCATCCTCGAGCGCTCGGGCATGGCGGAAGATCTGCTGGAAACCATCGGGCAGCTGTTCGGTGAAATTCGTGGAGGCCTGGCCATTGCCGTTGTTCTGGTGGGCGCCATGCTGGCCGCCACGACCGGCGTCGTGTCGGCATCGGTGATTTCCATGGGGCTGATTTCGTTGCCGATCATGTTGCGTTATGGGTACGATCGTCGTCTGGCCACGGGCGTGATTGCCGCGGCGGGCACCTTGTCGCAAATTATTCCACCGTCGCTGGTACTGATCATTCTGGCCGATCAATTGGGGCGTTCCATTGGTGACATGTACCGCGGGGCCATGGTGCCTGGCCTGTTATTGGCCGGCAGTTATATTGTGTATGTGGTCATTGTGTCGTTATTCAGGCCGTCGGCAGCGCCGGCGTTGCCGCCAGAGGCAAGGGTGTACGCTGAGCCCAATGGCCGACGTGGTCTGCGTTCGCTGGCAGTATTAACGGTGTTTGCTGCTGTTGTGGCCTGGCTCGCTTCCCGATTCTGGTTTGAGGGGCGCACCGAGGTGCCGCTGGATGAAAAGGTTGTCGTTGTATTGTTGATGGCGGGGTTGGCGGGCTGGCTGGTTGCGTTGCTGAACAAGGCGTTGAAGCTGGGTTGGCTGTCGCAGCTTGCCGAGCGCGTCACCTTCGTCATGATTCCGCCATTGTTTCTGATTTTTCTCGTGCTGGGCACAATTTTCATTGGTCTGGCGACACCCACTGAAGGCGGCGCCATGGGCGCTGTCGGAGCATTGATCATGGCCGTTGCGCGTCGACGTCTGACATTGCCCCTGCTCAAGCAGGCCATGGGTACGACCACCCGGCTGTCCTGCTTTGTGGTGTTTATTCTGGTGGGCTCCACGGTCTTCAGCCTGAGCTTCCGGGGCATTGACGGCGACCTGTGGGTAGAACATTTACTGGCTTCGTTGCCGGGTGGGCAGTGGGGCTTCCTGATTGTCGTCAGCATCCTGACCTTTGTCCTGGCGTTCTTCCTGGACTTTTTCGAGCTGGCATTTATCGTGGTGCCGTTGCTGGCCCCGGTCGCTGACAAAATGGGGATTGACCTGATCTGGTTCGGTGTCCTCCTGGCGGTCAACATGCAAACGTCGTTTGTCCATCCACCGTTCGGCTTTGCCTTGTTCTATTTGCGTTCGGTGGCACCCAAGGCCGATTACATCGATCGTGTTACGAAGAAGAAAGTCGCCAAGGTCACGACCGGGCAGATTTACTGGGGTTCCATTCCGTTCATCGTTATTCAGTTGCTGATGGTTGCGGCAGTATTGGCGTTTCCGGGTATGGTTACCCATTACAAGTCGGATGCGCCCGTGCAGGATACCTCGAGCATTGACCTGCAAGGGGCCAGCTACGGGGCTGAATACGGTGGCGATGGTGTCCAGGGCACCGATGATGCCGCTTCGGCATTTCAATAGCAGCCCGTTTTGTTGCGGACCCTATTGGGCTTGTTTTAGTTAATGTTTGGCTTTTATCGGGCCATCGTCGAATTGCATCGACGAGTGCCTGGTTGATCGTATCGTTTGAGGGTGTCGTAGCTATGTCGCAATACAGAACCCGGGTGAAGGTCTGTGGCCTGACCCGTGTTGAGGATGTCAATCAGGCGGTGGCGGCAGGTGCTGATGCCATCGGATTGGTGTTTTATCCGAAAAGTGCCCGTTGTGTCGGGCTTGAACAGGCGCGCCGCTTACGCGATGCGGTGCCAGCCATGGTGGATGTCGTCGCGTTGTTCGTTAATGCCTCACCCGACGAGGTCAGGCAGGTCATCGAGCATGTCCAGCCCGATGTGCTGCAGTTTCATGGTGATGAAACGCCCGATTATTGCAGGCAGTTTGGTCGTCGTTTCATGCGGGCCTTTCGCGCGGGCGCACCCGGCCTTGAGTCTTCTGATCAGGTTCTGGCGGCCTGTCTGGAATTCGATCAGGCTGCCGCCTGGCTGTTTGACAGCTACAGCGCCGGTTATGGGGGCAGCGGCCGCAGCTTTGATTTTTCTTTGCTTGACGCGGTGCGCGCCCATGGTCGTTCACGACCGGTCGTACTGGCTGGTGGTCTGAACAGCCTGACGGTGGCTGATGCCATGGCGCATGTGCGGCCTTACGCCGTTGATGTCAGCAGTGGCGTTGAGGCCTCGCCGGGTATCAAGGTGGCCGACAAAGTGGCGGGCTTTATTGCAGCGGTGGGTCAGGCCGACCAGGCACGGCGTGGGCAAGATCAAGGCCGATAGCGGGACAGATTCTGCGGGTGCGTATCGTTTGCCCCGTTCGGGGTGGCGGGTGTGATGCGTGTTCTGCCGGTGCGTTCAAGTGATCCGGGCACCTGCTGCCGCTTATATTTCGTCTTTGGACAACGGCCCATAACTTTTGCTGATAAACGCCACCTCATCAATACCCCGGCGCTGGTTGATCACCAGGGTCAGCGTAAATAAAAAATTGCACATCAGGTTGCACAGGCGGGGCAAAACGTCGGGTACGGTTTTGCCTTCTTGTTCTACCCTGACCATCGCGCGGATCGCTTTTTTAGCGGCTGACCGGGCCAGATGCAAATGTGGAACAGGTAGTGTGCCGCGTGGCAGAACAAAGCCCTTCAAGCGCTCGGCTACTTCCATGCGGTAATGATTCAGGCGTGACTGCAGCCAGGCAATGTCCTGTTCATCCACAGCCAGGCGCCCCCTTATTGATCCATTCACATGAAAGGCCAGGGGCTGTAGCCGGTCAAGATCGGCTGCAATATCGGGCATGTCGGTCGGGGTATGCGACCAGGCGGCGCCAATGTGGCCACACAGTTCATCGGTGATCACTTCGAAGTCACACAGCACCGAGGTTTCATGGATGAAGGGATAGCACACTTCATCGAAATTACGGCTGGGTTTCATGGCAGGAATAGTCCAGGGTTCATGGAAAAGGTGATCCGGTCAAGAGCGTTCCATCCGTCATGGAAAAGGTGATCCGGGCAGCATGGTGCAGACCGCCGGTCGACAATAGCCTGCATCTCATGCAACAGGCCTGTGGAAGCGGGCGGATACGACGGGGGGTTGTGCCGTCAGGTCGACATGAACCGGAACCCCGAAGACCTGGCTTAACAGAGATTCGGTCAATACGTCGGCCGGTGTGCCGCTGGCCTGGCTGACGCCGTTTTGCAGCAACAGCAGCTGGTCGCAGTAGTGGGCGGCCAGGGCCAGGTCATGGATGGCAATGATCACGATGTGGCCTGCATTGGCGTAGGTGCGCAGGCAGTCCATGACGACCTGCTGGTAGTACAGGTCCAGGCTGGCAGTGGGCTCATCGGCAATCAGGATGCGGGGCTGTCCGGCCAGCACGCGCGCCAGCCAGACCCGGGCGCGCTCACCGCCCGACAGCCGGTCGATACGGGCGGTGGCCAAAGTCTCGATGCCGGTTGCGCGCATGGCGTTGGCGATGGCGGTGGTATCGTTGTCGCCCCAGGGCAGCCGCCCCAGGCTGACCACATCGTGAACCGACAGCGGCCAGACACTGTTGGTTTGCTGGGGGAGCAGGCCCATGCAGCGCGCGCGTTCGCGTGGCGACAGGGCGGTCAGATCAGTGTCGTCAAGATGGCTCCGGCCAGTGTGTGGCAACAGACCTGTCAGGCAATGCAGCAAGGTCGATTTGCCGGCGCCGTTCGGCCCGATGATACCCAGAATCTGTCCTGCATTAACCGAAAAATTGATGTCATGCAGACGCGGATCCAAAGACAGAGCCTGTGCGCTCAGGCGGGGTAGCGAGGTAAGCGCCTGCGCGTCCAGACCCCGCGTCTTCAACTGGCGTGCGTCGATTACAGCCATTGTTTGCGCTCCTTCCAGATCAGCCAGAACAGCAGCGGGGCACCGATCAGGGCGGTCAGCACACCCAGTTTCAGTTCTCGGCCCGGTGGCAGCAGGCGCACGCAGATGTCGGCGGCGCAGACCAGGGTTGCGCCCATCAGGGCTGACGGCACCAGCAGACGGTCGGGCCGATAGCCCACAAAGGGGCGCACCAGATGGGGGACGATCAGGCCGACAAAGCCGATGTTGCCGGCAACCGCGACCGAGGCACCCACCAGCAGCGCGGCGCCCAGTACGACGTGTCGGCTGCCGCGGGCGAAGTTCAGCCCCAGGCTTTGCGCGACAGGTTCGCCAAGGCTCAGGGCAACCAGCAGCCGACGCTGGCGCCAGACCATCAGGCCGCCCAGCAACAGGGCGGGCAGTAAAACGACCAGATGATCCAGGCCACGTTCAGAGACAGAACCCAGCAGCCAGAACACCAGTTCCTGCATGGCATAGGGGTTAGGCGCAAAATTCAGTACAGCCGCCAGAGCGGCGCCCGTGACGGTTGAAATGGCCAGGCCGGCCAGAATCACGGTGGAGGCCTGGGCCGTGCCGGCCAGCCACAGCATCAGGATCAGTGCGATGCCGGCACCGGCCAGGCCAGCGGCAGCGGGTGCCATTTCGCCCAATTGGGGAAACAGGCCGAAATAGAATACGGTCGCCGCGCCCAGCGCTGCCCCTTGGCTGGCCCCGGTAATGCCGGGGTCGGCCAGCGGGTTGCGCAATAAGCCCTGAAGGGCTGCCCCGCTCAGGCCCAGGGCTGCGCCAACCGCCAGTGCCAGCGCCGTACGGGGCAGGCGGATGTCACCGAGGATCAGGGCGGCCGGTGTCGTTGCACCCGTCAGCCAGTCACCCAGGCCGGCGAGTACATCGACCGGGGTCGAGCCGATGCCCAGGGATAGTGCGGCAGTGGACAGCATGATCAAGACGCTTGTCGGTATCGCCCATGTGGTCATACGTTTCTTGGCGAGAGTGTCTGGATGAATGGCGCTGTGTGTACGATTGTCTTGCGGGTTCAAGGCAGCTTCCGTCGCAGTTCGTCAACCAGGCCCCAGGTCCAGGGTCCCGGGCATTGCCAGCGCCAGTAGTCGGTTGTCAACCAGCGGTCGGGTGGCAGACTGTGGCGCAGGGCCGGGTGTTCTGAAAAACGGTTGGCAAGGGCATTTCCCGATGTCGATGCCCAGAGCACCGCATCGGGTGGATCGGTCACTATGCGTTCCAGATCCAGTTGCTGGTAGCCGGGTACGTGCAGGTAATTGTGCCAGCCCGCACGCGTCAACACATCGTGTTCAAACGTGTGTGTGCCCGTGCCGATGCCGTTGGCACCCAGCAAAAGCAAGCGCGGCCCGGGTGGCTTTTCCTGTATTGCCCATGCGTTGCCTTGACTTTTGGGCTGCGCCTTGTTCCGGTCGGGCGGGGGTGTATCGGCGGTCAAGCCCGTTGTGTTATCGGATGGCTGCAGGTCGTGTCGGCCCGGATGCGCCAGATCAGCGGGTTTGCCGAGCAACCGCAGTGTTTTCAGCTCGTAGCTGCGGATAGCGTCAAGACTGGTGGGCAGAGGCAAAACCTCGACACGAAACCCAAGCGTTTTCAGTCGGTTGCGCAGTGTAATGGCGTTGTACTCTCCGGCCAGAATCAGGTCGGGCTTGAGTTCGATGATGCGTTCCAGCGTACCGTCGTGGTGCGGCCAGGCGTGTTGCAGCCCCTCGGGCCGGTAGCGTGGCTGCAGGGGCGAAACGGCCGCCACCTGTTCGGCGTCGGCATGTTGCGCCAGGATCCAGTCCGTGCACAGGTCCAGTGAAACGATGCGCTTTGGTACGGCGATGGCGGCCTCTGATGGTATTTCGGACAGCTGGGTGGCCTGTGTTTGTGTTTCAGGCAGATGCACGCTGGCCATTACCGATGGTGCTGACCAGACCATTATGCCGGACAGGCCGATTGCAGCCAGCCGTGCACCGCAATGACGGTGCGCGGCTGTCAGCCGAGGAGGTTCAGAACCGGTATTCGGCGCTGGCATAAACGGTGCGACGCGTTTCGGGGTAGGCGTTGAAGCTGGAGTACGACCCGTTGACGATACCGTAGGAATAGTACTTTTCGTCAAACAGGTTGTTGACCCCGGCGGCCAGTCGCCAGTTGCCGATTTCGTGCATGATTTTCAGGTCAGTAACGGTGTATGAAGGCATTTTGCGAAAGCGGTTGGCCTGGTCGTTGTCATAGCGCTGGCCGCCTACGTATTGCACATTCAACGACGCCCGTGTGCTGCCGGTAATTTGCCAGCCGACATTCAACCCGATACGGTCTTTGGGTACCATGGGGACGTCGTTGCCGGTGACGTTGACACCGCCGTATGTCCCTTCCCGGAAGGTGGCCTGGGTACGGGTGTAGCGGGCGGCGACATCAACATTTTTCCACACCTGCACGCGGCCTTCCAGCTCCAGGCCCTGATGGCGGGTGGGCGACAGGTTCATGGTGCTCCAGGTCAGATTGTTGTAATGAATCTCGTTGTTCACGTCCATGCGGAACAGACTCACGCGCAGTGCGGCGATGCGATGTTTCCATTCCAGGCCGACTTCGTGGTCGTGTGAGGTTTGAGGTTTGAGCATTTCGGCGCAAGGCGCAAAGCTGCAATAGTTCTCATTGATGTTGGCAACCCGAAAGCTGCGGCCGGTACGGGCATAGGCCGAAAATCCCAGGCCCAGAGCCTGCTGCAAGGCGATTTCGTGGGCCGTCAGACGAGCAGTGGTGCTGCGGTCAGCTACGAACGGCGTCCATTGACGCTGGTGCTGGTCGATGAACTCACGGCGCAAGCCCAGGCTTAGTCGTGTGCCGGTGGGGAAATTGATTTCGTTGCGGGCGTAGACAGCCTTGTTTTCCTGACGGCCACGTTCGTCCAGGGTTGAGTAGAACCCGGTGGCCTGCATCGAGCTGTCGAATGTCCATTCGCTCCAGTCTGCACCGACGGTGAAGGTGTTCTCGGTGTCACCCCATTTGTTTTTAAGCAGCAGGCGCGGCGATACCGTGACCACGTGACCATCGGTTTTACGAGATCGGGAGCCCCAAAGGTCTTGGTAAAAGGAGGTCTCGGTTTTGTCGCGGTAGCTGGCGTCCAGTGCCAGGGTGACTGCCCCCAGGTTTTTTTCGGCGCGCAGGGCGTACAGGTGGCCACGACTGTTCAGATAGTCGTCGGGGTTGCGTGTGCCGCGCCGGTCCGTCTTCAGCTCCGCTTCAGTGCGGGCGCCAGGCAGGCGGGTTTTCTGGTTGTCAGCGGTAAATGACAGGGCAACATAGTCTTTCTGGTTGCCGAATCGCAGTTCGCCGCTGACGTTATCGGTTTTGGCACGGTTGTTGTCCCGATAGTTGTCGGATTCGTAATGCTGGGCGTCAAGCCGCATGCCCCAGTGTTCACCACCGACCTGGATGCCGCCGCGCGCATCGCGTGAGTTGTGGCTGCCGGCCTGGCCGAACAGGTAGCCGCCCAGGGGGCTGCCGATGGGCGATTTGGTGATGATGTTGATGGTACCGGCGGTGGCACCGCTGCCGTATTGAACAGCTCCGGATCCGCGCAGGATTTCAATGCGTTCGATGGATTCGATGGGGATGGAAGACAGGCGTGCGGTGCCGCCTTCGAAGTCACTCAGGCGCTGGCCGTTGAGCAGGACCAGGGTGTTCTGGTCACCGGTCATGCCGAATCCGCGCAGGTCCAGGGGGGAGTCTGGCAGGCCGGTGAAGTTGATGCGGGTGTAGACGCCGCCCAGTTTGTTCAGAACTTCAGAGACATTGGTAGCGGTGCTGTCACGAATGTCGTCGGCGGTGATGACCTGGGTGGCAATCGGTTGGTCTTGTTTGGCCGACTCGAAGCGTGACGCGGTGACGACGATGGGTTCCAGCAGGCGTTCTGCGTTGGCCGATGTGAAAAGCGCCATCGACAGCAGGGCTGCCAATGGGGTGTGGCGAATGGTCATGGTGTTCCCTTTGCGGCAAGCGACCCCGCATGCCGTTGTGTGTGAGTGGACATGCCAAGGGTATGTAACTGACCATGACGGCGCAGACGGGCCGTGACAGCCGGTGTCAGGTCCCCGTGACATGTTGCCGTGTGGTTTACAGGCCGGTATCCGGGCTCACAAGTCTTGACGCGCCGCCTTCCCGGGGGGTGAAGCCCAGTGGCATTGTGGCGTGCCCGCACTTGTTTACCGTTGCGGGGGCAGCAGCGGGTTGGTCTTTGTGTTGGCTAAAGACGCACCGCTTTCCCGTTTAACTGTCATCGTGGTGATGACAGCACCTGAAACGGGGTGGATTATACATGGGTGAACCGGGGTGCTTGTGGATGCAGGAGGGGAGGGGCGCTTGTTGTCAGAACGCGATGGTGTTTGTTGCATGGGGTTTTGGGCATGCGTGTTGTTGTTGCGTGCGCTGCGCGGGTGGGGGTGGGGTGAGCCCTGCGGGACAGAGCCCGGTCCCTTCGGGACTTCCCGCCTTGGGGCCCGTGGCCGGGGCGGGCGCTAAACTCGCCGG
>JAAYID010000129.1 GCA_012744285.1 Alcaligenaceae bacterium | reverse complement strand
GGCAGTGCCGAACCCGTGCGCTCGCGAATATGCCCGCCGACCGAATATTCGGGGATCAGGCTTTCCATCACGGCAAAGACCGCTTCATACAGGGCCACGTCAATGACCTGCCCCCGGCCCTTATTGACCTTGACATGATGCATGGCAATCAAGGCCCCGATCACGGCATACAGCGATGCCAGGGTATCGCCCAGACTGACGCCGGTGCGTACCGGGGCACGATCAGGGTAACCGGTAACGTAACGCAGCCCACCCATACATTCGGCAATGGCCGCAAAGCCGGGTTTCTGACTGGCAGGTCCGGTCTGACCGTAACCTGAAATGCGCACGAACACCAGCGACGGGTTGATGGCATGCAGGGCCTCGGGGCCAAGACCCCATTTCTCAAGCGTACCGGGACGAAAATTTTCGATAAGGACATCGGCCTCAGCCACCAGCTTGCGCACGATATCTTGCGCTTCCGGCTGTTTCAGGTCAAGCGTAACTGACTTCTTGTTGCGACTTTGGGTATACCACCACAGCGATGTACCGTCATGAAGCTTGCGCCAGGTCCGTAATGGATCGCCTTTGCCAGGCGGCTCGATTTTGATGACATCGGCACCAAACTGCGCCAGCACCGTACTGGCGTAAGGGCCGGCAATCAGGGCACCGAGCTCGAGGACTTTTACACCACTGAGCGCGTGTTGTTGTGCTGCGGGAGCATGAGCCATGCAAGGATCTCCGTACATCGGGTTCGCGACCACTGGCAAGACAAGGAATTTCTGTTATGCCAGAAGCGCTGTGTTATCGTTTTCCAGCATGATGCGTGGAAAAACTCAGGACGTAAAGCTGTAATTTTCGAAAGCATCATCGCAAAATACGATGATAAATCACCACAACAGGCGATCCATGACAATTGACCCCAAATCATTGAAGCTGTTCGTCCAGGTCATGCACGAAGGCACCATAAGCGCCGTGGCCGAACGCGAACATATTGCTGCGGCGGCCGTCAGCCGGCGCATTGCCGATCTGGAAGCAGCGCTGGGTGTTGCCCTGGTGAAGCGCAGCAACCGCGGCCTGCAACCCACCGACGCCGGGCAGATGCTGATCAGCCGGTCGCACAGGGTACTGAATGAGCTGGAAAGCCTGCAGATGCAGATGCATGATTATCGCTCGGGAGCACGGGGCTATGTGCGCATCCATGCCAACATGTCGGCAATCAACGAATTTCTGCCGTCGGAACTGAAAGTGTGGTTGGCCTCGAACCCGGCCATACGCATTGACCTGACGCAAGCGCTCAGCAGCGAGGTGTCGCAAGCCATTGCAGACAATGCCGCCGACATCGGTCTGCTTGTCGTCGATGAACCCCTTGATGGTGTCGAGTACCTTCCTTATCAAAGCGATCAATTGGTTATTATCACGCCAATCGATCACCCCCTGTCCGGACAGGCCCGAATCACCTTCGCCGACACCTTGCCTTACATGTATATCGGCCTGCCGCAGGGCAGTCAGCTCAACCTGCAGCTGACCAGAGCGGCAATGGCCACCGGCCTGCGCTGGCAAATCCGCTTCCTCGTACAAAATTATGGTGCCCAAACGTTGATGGTTGAGGCCGGTCTGGGTATCGGGCTGCTGCC
>JAAYID010000128.1 GCA_012744285.1 Alcaligenaceae bacterium | reverse complement strand
GAATGAATCTGGGGTTTTCGCACAGCGACCATACGTTCACGTATGGTCGCTGTGCGAAAACCCCAGATTCATTCCCAGAAAATGATGTTGCGCTGTACGGTTGGCATGGGCACCACCCATGCTTTGGAGATAACTTTTGCTGGCATACACATTGATGGGGACATCACCGATTTTTTTGATTTTCAGTGAACTGTTACCCTGCACTGGTCGCGCCAGCCTGATTGCGATATCCACCTGATCTTGCTTGAGGTCAACAAAATGCGTTTCGGTGGTGATGTTCAATACCAGACGGGGGTGGCGTTCTCGGAAATTGGTAAAGGCGTTAGCGAAACGGTGAGCAAACGCATCCAGCAACGAAATTCTGATAACTCCCGCATCGTCCTGAACTGCAAGGGAAAACCGCTTGGCCGCTTCTGCCATGTCCTGTGCAGCGTCAACCAGTTTTTGTAAGTCGGCAGAAACTTCCCAGCCCCTTTGGGTACGAATAAAAACCGTGCGGCCCAGCTGCTGCTCCAGGGCTTGAATCCGGCGCCGAAGCGTTGAGTGGTCGATCCCTTCCATTTCGGCAGCAACGGCGTAGTCTCGATGGCGTTCAAGCGCCAGAAAAGTGCGCACTAAATCCCAGGGTACGGCGGCATCTGGTCCGATCTTTCTGGTACTTGAGTGTTTTGTCGGCATTGTGGTTAACCTTGCCGAAAAGACTGCCTACGGAAACCGTATGACAATTTTTTCAGTGCGCGCACGCGACCGGCAAGCAAGAATCCAGCCATCGTCTTCATCATCTTCGTCCAGTACCTCGTTCTCAAGCCGTTCAACGTTACCCTCTACCAGTCGGCACATGCACGATGCGCACTCACCCACCCGGCAGGCGTACGGCACAGGCAAACCAGCCTTCAGCATCGCCGCCAGCAAGGTTTCATTACCTGTGACGATCACTTCATGTGTAGCTCCGGCAATAGTAACTTCAAGCGTCGCCTGTTTGTCAGAATCGGTACTGTCGCCCTGCTCATCATTGGCGGCAAAACTTTCAAGGTGGATGCGTGTTTCAGGAACCCCAAACCCCTTTGCAGCGGCAACTATGGCCTGCATAAACGGTTCTGGACCGCAAATATAGGCGTCACCATGCGCGGCCAACATTGGGCGGAACGTTTCTGCATCAGGCAGCCCTGTCTCTTCGTCGAACCAGTACTGCACATTGAAGCGGTTAGCATAATGCGCCAATAGTTCGTTTAGTGCGTCCAGAAGCATTACTGTTGCACGATTGCGATTCGCGTAAAACAAGGTTACCCGGGCCTGGCTGCGCTCAAGCGCCTGGCGGGCAAGGGAAACAATCGGCGCAATGCCGCTACCCCCTGCAAACAACTGAACGAGGTGTTGCGGTTCTCGAAGTAAAAAGCGCCCGGCAGGCGGCATCGCCCTGATGGAATCGCCAGCACGCAAAGTGTCGCAAACCCAGTTTGACACTAGCCCACCAGGAACACGGCGAACCAGTACATCGATTCCCCCGTCGTTGCGAGGCCCATTGGTAATGGAGTAACAACGCCATTGTGGTGTGTCTTGAGGACCACCTTCCAGCGTCAGGTACTGACCGGGCTGAAAACCAAAAGTGCCTATTTCAGCCGCATTGGGCTTCAGGCTCAGCAAAACAGCATCGGTTCCCTGGGGGGTGATGCGGACAACATTCAGGGTGTGTGCTTCTATCATCTTCGCAACCTGACTACAGGAAAAAGGAGTTATTGCCCTGAGGCGCATCACAATTGAGCAAATTCACCTGCTTCACGACGATCTTCCAATCGTTTTGATAGCGTCGCAAGGCAAAGCCGTACCATCCGGCAAGAGTACGCACATGGTCAGTCTGATGTTCTGCCATCATGAAGTTACATCTCACACGCCATTCGTCGGTCTGACCTGGTGCTGGCCAGATTTCCAGAGCCCCGCAAATTCGGGAGGTTCGTGAAACGGGCCACTGTGAATATGCCAGCCCGGTTCCCAGCCGGGCTACCCGGTCAATCAGGCGACGGCGGTCGTGAAATTCAAGGGTCACCTTCTTGCGCGGGTCAGCGGCATCGCGTTCAGCCGGTATCCAGTACGCACAGTGGTCATCGTAGAGCGTAAGCCAGCGATCAAAGTGCTGGTCATCCAGCAGCCTGCATTCCCGGCTGACAAGGTGCATGATGGCGCGTTCGGTGTCGATATCTACAGGAGCTGTGCATCGGTCAGTGCTATGCCGAAAATCAGTCGATAACTCAACCAGCCAATCATAAAAGCGCTGGTTCACATAGCTTGAATCGGGTTCATATTTCATGCGTGCCTCCTGAATCATAGTTTTGTTTTCTCAACGTTTAAAATGGGTTGTACCGACATCAGTGCCCGCCATTTGTTGAAATAGGCCCGCATATGCAGCTCGGATGTGACCAGACTGACCGTAAGACCGGGCTCTTCTTCCTGGTCTTTGCCGGTTTCAAAATGCCGGCTGATATCGATCCATTCATCATCCGGGCTGGTTTCCATGCCGCGCTGACATTCTTCAAAATTACTGGCGTCATCCATCTCGCCCATGATGGGAAAATCTTCTTGTGTACGCATGCGAATTGATTGCATTTCACTATCGGCATCTGCACGCTGTGTGGCATACCAGTGGACCAGAACCTCATTGGCTGAAACCGGCTGCAAAACCTGGATTTGATTGCCAATAAACAATAGGTTAGGAAAAATATTCAGGTTCATGCCCGCACCCACAGCACTGTCAAGGACAGTATTGACCACTTCAGATTTGTTCGTATTGTGAACATGCATCTCAAAATGTTCGCGTCCGGGTTGTGGCCGCTGCTGCTTCCAGGCCGATACTTTATGCATGTCGGGGCGCTGGTCAATCAGCGTGTGGCCGTTACCCAAGTCATACAGCTTCATGTTTGAACGATCAGCGTCGGCAAAGTACGACATGTCGCCACCGCCATAGCGATCATTGGTCATTTTCAGCAACGACTGGTGTGAAAACGGCACGTGATAGCCGTCACCTGCATTGTCGTAAACCACTTTCCAGTTGCATTTGAGTTTGAAGCGCTGCGCACCGGCAACGCACAGGTTTTCGTGCCCCCCTTGGTGGTTCAACCAGTCATCAATAAACCGTTTGGCATGGCCGAGGTGTTCTTCCAGTCCGGGTGCCTTGTCATTCAGTGTCGCAAACACCAGCCCTTTATAAATTGCCACTTGCGCTGGACGGGCCAAATGCATGTCACGTGCTTTGAAGGTGTTTCCGTAGGCAGTTTTTCCAGGTACACCAAACAGCTGTCCACGACTGTCGTACTTCCAGCCGTGATACGGACATGTAAACGTAGAGGCTGTCCCACCGGGTTCACGGCACACTGTTGCGGCACGATGTGAGCAACGATTCGCAAATACGGTAACTTTGTTGTCCCCTTTACGGCTGACGACGAAATTACGTGTGCCTATCCATACTTGCTTGAAATCGTCTATGCCCGGGATTTCGCTTAGGTGCAGCAAATATACCCAGTTCGCGGCAAAGACTCGATCCATTTCCAGCGCAAAAATATCGGGGTCGGTGTAAACTCGTCGATGAACGCGATCTTGCTGGACGAGTTCATCTAACGCCAGGGCGTTTGAGCCCGGCCTTATAGCAGTAGTACTCATAATTTTTTCCCTAAATAAATGACGTGTCAGCTCATAGGTGACCGTCTTTCAACAGGCGCCGGATCAGCGCCAAAATGCCCTCCCGGTTCACCGGCTGTGTTGACTCGTGCTCGATGGCTTCCCATTGGGTTTGGTCAAACGCATCCCGGTGAAACGGCATGAACATTTTGCGTAGCCATGACGCATCTGATTCCGGGTGTCCCTGAATGGCCAGAAACCGGTTTTCGGCCAGAAAAATCTCGTGAGCAGCTGACGGTGATGACGCCAGAAGCACACTGTCTGGTGGCAGCTTCAGAACGCATTCACCATGACTTTGAACCAGCGTGATGTCGTCTGTAATTTCGGGCCATTGTTGCGAGATCGAAGGCGACAACCACTTCAGAGATTCCACTCCTAGGCGAAACTGACCGCTTTCGTTACGCCCGACCCGGCCATCTAGTGCCGCCGCCAGAGCCTGGGCTCCGAAACAGATACCCACGACCGGTGCAGCAGAAGTTGCGCGGACGTCACGAATGAAGGCAAACAGGCGTTGAGTCAATGGGGCATCAAGGTCATCTACTACCGATTTTTCACTGCCGCTGATGACATAACCGTCATAATCCTTTACCTGCTCAGCAAAGTTAGGGTCGGCGGGAGACAGGACATCCCATTGCCCCGTACCGTCAGATAATTGACCCAGCATGTAGTCCCGATATTCCAGCAACATGTTGTCGGAACACCATATCAATGCAAACTTTTTCATAACTGTCCTTATGCGATGTGTCTGCTGCGGCTACGCATTTACATCAATTCAAAATATTCGCGGTGTTCCCATTCGGTAACCTCGTCTTGCTGCATGTCGACCTCGCCTTCAGCGGCCACAAAGCGTTGCCATTCGCTACGACGTAAATGCAGCCAATAATCGATGAACTTGTCACCAAAGGCTTCGCGGTAGAAGCTTGAAGACTCAAGGGCGTCAAGTGCCTGCGACAGGTTTACGGGCAACGAGCTCACACTGGACTCGTACGGCGATTCAACGGGTTGGCCGGGGTCAAGCTGGCGCCGGATACCATCAAGGCCGGCAAAAATTTGTGATGCAAGGTACAGGTACGGATTGGCCGCGGGTTCACCGGCACGGTTTTCAACACGGCTGGCGTTATCGCCGGGCGCGGAAATTACTCGCGCCATGGCAGCACGGTTATCAATACCCCAGGTCATACGATCAGGGGCCAGTGAATACGGGCGACGACGGCGATAACCATTGATGGTGGGTGTCGTGAAACTTGATGCTGGCCCGGCATGCTCAAGCAAACCCGCCACATACGATAGGCCGGTCGGTGACAAGGCATCGTTCCCAGTGGGAACAAACAGATTCGTGCCTGTTATTTTGTCATTCAGAGATTGATGCAGATGCCAGCCAGAAGCATAAAAACCGGCAATTTTTGGCTTACACATAAAACTGGCCAAATAACCGTTGCGCCGGCAGATTTGCTTGACTGCATTGCGGAACAGCACCATCGTATCGGCCACATTCATCCCACTCATGACATCAAACGTAGTTTCCATCTGGCTTGGCGCCCATTCATCCTCGATACTGCGCAGCGGCATGCCCAGAGCCAGAACATGATCGCGGATAGTGGACATTAGCGGTTCGACCTCATCAAGGTGGTTTTCCAGCAAGTAGGAATAACCTTTGGCAACCGGCATGACCTTGGGAGGTGCTGCTGGTGTGCCAGGTCCACCCAGCGTTTCTGGTTCAAGACATGGATCAACAATACGTGTGAGGTACCACTCAACCTCAAGACCGGCCTTAAATTCGTAGCCCATATCGCTGGCTTCTTGCAAGGCCTTTTTAAGAATTGCGCGCGGGCTCAATGCAAACGGTTTGCCGCTGCGCATGTACAAATCGGCCAGCATCCAGCCGGTACGATCGGCCCACGGCAAAATGCGAAACGTGGTCGGATCAGGGACCATCACGACATTAGGGCTGCCAGACAGCTCCGAGTCGCCAAAGCCACCTCCGGCCTGAAACGGGTTGAATACAATGGCGCTGGCCGTATCGAAAAAGAACGGTGCCATCGTGATTTCAGATCCGCTTGAAAACGCTGACTTAAGTGCGGCAACCGACAGCATTTTGCCGCGCAACAACCCGTACTGATCGGGCCACGACAAGCGGATCATGCGGATGTCCGCCTGTTCAATCTGTTGCAGTACGTTCTGGACTGCATCCCGGTACGCTGTTGTCAACAGACCGTTTCTTTCTATAAAACCAGCCATTTGTTCCTCCTGGCGCCGTGGTGACCGGCGTGATGTTTGCATTTTTTTTATAACGATTCGAGTTATCTCACAAGTGAGAAAACGCATCTTGTCAGAACTACGGCGCACGTTGAATAACACCGTTGCAAACCCGCTTTGCACAAACGCCAATTCCTGGTGGGTATCACTAAGGCGGCTATTCGTTCAGATCAGGGTTATTCCGGGGGTATGAAAATAGCTATCGTCACTTACCCGTCGTTGCCTAGCCAAGCCGGTTTTTCGTCATACATTTTCTGAAGCAGCTGCTTGATCAGCCCAAGGTATCGGGAATCATCATTCACCCGATGATTCAGAATAATCGGCGATACTGCACGCTCACCTTCCAGTAACCGGTACCGAATATCCTGGCGCATTTGCCGCGCAGAAACCGGAATGACGCACACGCCAACTTCGGCAGCCACCAGCCCCAGGGCGGCCTGAATTTCACGAACCTCATGTACCTCGCCGGGGCGCACCCCGTTGGCCTGAAACACACCCAGCACCTGATCGGCAAAGCTGGGACGCGGCGATTGCGGGTACACCACCAAACGCTCACCGTGCAAATCTGACACCTTAACCGGCCCGTCAACAGCCGCCAGACGAGAGTTCACCGGAATGGCGACCGCCAGACGTTCTTCACGCAAGACAATGCCCATGACATTCGGATCATTGTGAGGAATACGGCCGATGCCGACATCAATGCGCCCTTCATTCAAGGCGTCGACCTGCTGTACCGACGTCAACTCAACCAGCTGAATCTCGAGATCAGGATCATGCTTGCGTAACTGCCGCACCAGCGGCGGCACATCGGCATACAGCGTAGACCCCACAAAACCGATACTCAATACCCTGCGCTGATCCAGACCGACACGTCGCGTTGCCTCTTTCATTTGCTCTACACGCGCGAGAATTTGCAAGGCTTGCTCGTAAAACACGCGACCGGCATCAGTTAAACGAACGGGCCGGTGCTTGCGCAGCAGCAACTGCACACCCAGCTCGTCTTCCAGCGCCTGGATCTGGCGGCTCAGGGGGGGTTGAGCCATATGTAACAGATCGGCCGCACGGGTGAAGTTGCCTTCCCTGGCCACGACAACAAAATAATGTAGCTGACGCAGATCCATTGTTTCCCCCGAAATTGAACTGGCGTATTTCCGCATATTACCGGAG